>NZ_JAAHHZ010000014.1:0-47154 GCF_010672005.1 Moorena sp. SIO4A5
TAGGGGTACTATAAATTAAATATAGCAATCCTAAATGATCTGTGAATACAGATAGGGGTAAAATACTGATAATATCATAGGTAGTCATAGCTAAATCAACTGTTTAAAACCTATTTAGGGATGCTATAGCAATTCTATTTCCCATGAGGTACAAAGGGATCCCCCTAAATCCCCCTTAAAAAGGGGGACTTTGAGGTTTAGAAGTGTACCTCATAAATGCAATAACCGCTATATAACTTCCTCAAACAAAACCTTTAGTAACAACCATGTCATATCAAAAACCTAAAATAGTAATCATCGGGGCTGGTTTTGCCGGATTGAGAGCAGTCAAAAATTTGGCCAGAGTCAATGCAGAAGTTTTATTGATAGATCGCAACAACTATCATACCTTTGTGCCTTTACTGTATCAAGTAGCTACTGGTTTTATTCCCCCAGAAGCGGTAGCCTATCCATTGCGAAAATTCTTGCGATACGCTCCTAATACCAGTTTTTTTCAAGCAGAAGTTTTAGAAATAGACTTTAACGCTAAACTTGTAAAAACTGATCAAAAAAATATTAATTATGACTATTTGATCATAGCTACGGGGAGTCAAACTAAGTTTCTCGGTGTAGATGGCGCACCTAAATACACCTATCCCTTGCAAACTCTCGATGATGCAGTAGCCCTACGAGATCGCATTTTGAGTAATTGTGAACAAGCTATTAGTTCTACTGACGAGGAAAGACGAAAACAACTACTTACGTTTACAATTGTCGGTGGCGGTGCGACAGGGGTAGAGTTGGCAGGAGCTTTAATTGAGTTAATTACAGATACCTTAGCTAAAGACTATCGGGAACTTGATTTAAAAGAAGTAAAAGTAATCTTAATTCATTCAGGAAATAGATTGCTGGCTGATTTTCCCGATCATTTAGGAGACTACACTGAGCAAGCGCTATGCCGTCGGGGAGTTCAAATTCATTTTAACACTCGTGTTAGTTCGGTCATGCCTGGAGCCATTGAATTAGAAGAGGGTTCGATAATTGAAACAGGAACTATTATTTGGGCTGTAGGAGTAAAAGCTAATCTTCCTGTAGAGTCTGACAAGTTAGCTACAGCTAGGAAAGATCAAGTTTGTGTGCGCTCAACTTTGCAATTATTAGAACATCCAGAAGTCTATGCTGTGGGAGATGTTGCCTATGTTAAGCAAGACGACAAACCACTTTTAGGGATTGCACCTGAAGCTTTACAGCAAGGAACGGCAGTCGCTAGTAATCTCAAACGACAGTTTGGAGGATTATCTCTCAAACCTTTTAATTATTTCAACAAGGGAACAGCAGCAATTATTGCTCGCAATGCAGGAGTTGCTTATCTGTTTGGCAGAATTTCCTTAAAAGGCTGGTTAGCTTGGCTGTTATGGTTAGGTATCCATTTATATTATCTTCCCGGTTTATCAAATCGTTTAACTGTTTTGGGTAGTTGGATTAGAGATTATCTCACAGGAGAACGCAACGTACGCCAAATTTTCTCTGTGTCTACCGCTACCAAACTCACTTTTTCCGACATACGGTAACCAGGGTAAAGGCATCTTTTTGGTTAACCAGGCATAGTTATGAATAAACCCTGCCTTGTCTTGATACAAAGCATGCATCAAGACAAGACAAATCAAAAAACTTGTTGGTTGCTAGGATCTAATAAAATACCTAACAGTTCTGTTTAGTTGTTTTTGATTTTAAGGGCCTCCCCTAAGGGATGCTTAGCAACGGAACTGTGCCAAGGAGTCTGGACTTACGAAAAAGCCTTTGTCCTTAAAGTCAGAAAACATTGGACATACTGAACCAGAACCACCTGCGGTCTCATACATTTCTTCGTTAGAACAGCCTTCTGTTAAACACTCTGAAGCATAGCTTTCGTAGAGGTCTTGTAATTCACCATTACTACATCCTTCATTGTTGCACTCCTCATTCCAGTTTGCAAAAGCAGCTGGAGTGAGCGCAAAGAAGCCTACCATTAAGAAGACCATTCCAAAAATTATAATGTCAGAAAAGATGCGCTTTAGACCACCAAAAAATTCGTTATTCATTGTTACTGTCTCCTTTAGAGAGAAATTGCTATTATTCCCAGAAAGTTATCATAAACGCTCTAGGATTCCTGTACCATGGTTGGCCAAAAAATATCCTAGTATTTTGACGAATCTAGACTAATTTTTTAGCTACCATGGTTAGCATACAGTCTTTTTTTTCTGCGGTCAAGATAGATCTATTTTTTTGTAAAATTTCTTAACTTTATGGTGTATTAAAGAAGCTATAAGCTAGACTGAATCAGGATTATAGGGAATAACAATAAATGATAAGAACAAATGAACTCCTTGACAAAGGGACCTGAGGGGGTGACATGAGCCCTAAAAAGCTTAGTATATAAGGCTTTGATGCGAATAAGCTCATGGAAGATAAAGTCCCAAATTAACCCTCTATTCATTGTCTTGATGCAAAGCGCGAGTGGGGGAAACCACGGCAGTCGCTCATGGGGGGAACCCCCAAGACCGCGCTGCCTCCCCAAGACCGCGCTGCATCGCTAAGTAACTTATGGGCTGAAATTATTACCCAGTAATGATTTCAGCTTGCATGTCACCCCCCCAGACCGAGGAGACTATCAAAACATTCCAACTTTACTGTCAATTAAGTCTGAGGGTAACTCCTTGAGAAACTGAGAAGGGTTAGCTGGTTCCCGATTCCCATAAAAGCGGCGCTCATGAGCATGGGACAAAAACAGTTGTTCCTGAGCGCGAGTAATCCCTACATAACACAAACGCCTTTCTTCCTCCAACGCTACAGGATCCCTAAGACTACGACTGTGAGGAAACAGTCCTTGCTCTAGGCCGACTAGAAAGACAATCGGAAATTCTAGCCCTTTAGCAGAGTGAAGGGTCATTAAAGAAACTGCTTTTTTCCCCTCTTCGAGGTTATCCATGTCAGAGGCAAGAGTTGCATTAGCAAGAAACCCTTCTAAGCTCGTTTCTTCGTTTTCTTCTTGAAATTGCTGGACTGCATTAAACAATTCTACAATATTTTCCAATCGATTCTCAGCTTCTTCAGTTCCTTTGTTTCTTAAATCGCCAATATAACCAGACTCTTCCATAATCCCTTTGAGAATCTCCAATGCTGTTCGGTCTTCCAATTGCTCCTGCCATTGAGACATAAGCTGAGAAAATTTCTTGACCGCTTTAGCTGACCTTCCCGCAAATGTATGAACTGAGGTTTCATCACTGAGAATTTCCCACAGGGGAACTCCTAATTCTTGGGCAGCTGTGACCAGATTGTTAATGGTAGTTTGTCCAATACCTCGTCGAGGAGTATTGATAATGCGCAATAGACTAACAGTATCGGATGGGTTTGCGATCGCTCTGAGGTAAGCCAGAGCATCTTTAATTTCTTTACGGTCATAGAACTTTAACCCACCAACTACAGTATAGAGAATATCCGCTCTGATCAAAACGTCTTCAAAGGCACGGGATTGAGCATTAGTACGATAAAGAATAGCAAAACTGCCGCCATCCAGTTCTGGATTTTGTCGTTTTAGTTGGATAATTTGACTGACTACAAACTGAGCTTCTTCCAATTCGTCATCAGCGGCAAAACAATAGATTTTTTCCCCGATACCCCGTGTTGCTCGCAGAACTTTATCAATCCGCTGGGTATTATTTTCGATCAGGTGGTTAGCAGCTTGAAGAATATTTTCCCTAGAGCGATAGTTTTCTTCTAGCTTGACCATAGTGCGAGTATCTTGGTCTGGTAAACCATCACCAAAGTCTTGCTGAAAACCCAGAAGGATGGTGAAGTCTGCCATTCGGAAACTGTAGATAGAGTTATGAGTAAGCAATCCATCGCTAAAGTAGACATGGTGCTTCTCTACCTCTAGGCTATACACCAAGCCACTGTATTCCTGACGCTGAATCCTAATCGGTTTCCAAGCCACTGTTTTGCCACCCTGATAGACAGCTATATCCATCAGTTCTGGTAATAAATTAATCGCTGCTAGCTCGATAGTACTTTTACCCCTTCCGCCTTGATAGGCAATGTCAGGGCTGTAAATGGGGTAGTTTGGGTCGAGTCCAAAGTCTTGAAGACAGGAAATCCCCCGTTCTGGTAACACATCACCCAGTACATTAAATAACTGCTCCAGCATCTGACGAGTGTACTCAGTGGCACCATTAATTGGTTCAAACGGGGCAGTGGGAATACCATAGCGTGCGGCAATATAAGACACTTTGAAGGAAGCTTCTGTCCGATTGTCGGTTGCCACCAGAATCCAAGCGGCATCTGCTTTCTCAACCCTGGCTCGATAGCCTAACTGAAATCCACCATCGCTTTTAAATAGCTTGCACCATCCGACTCGGTACCACTGACCTCGGCGGATTAGGTAGACAACATGAGTCTTTTCCTTAGCTTGCTGATTCCACCGGATTGGCCATCGATGGTTTGGTGTGGAGCGAGTAGTTTGGCTATCAACCGTTACCTCAATCAGATTGCCACTAAAAGGACGACTGGCTTTGTTGAAACGATAACCATTCACTCTGCCAACTACTGCGGAAGAATGAGGGTTATAGCTGACTAACCGATGTTGATTTGGGTCTAGTGCTTCGATTGGGACATATCCCTCAGTCGTGAGTACCTGAGTACCTGGTGGCTGACACTGGTCTGCATCCCCTACTACAAAAACTGAGCGATTCTGCCAATCCCACTGACTCTTTCGAGTTTCGCCATTGGTAGTCAATAAGCGAATCAGTTCATACTGAATGCGATTGGTATCTTGATACTCATCCACTAAAATGTGATAAAATTGCTGATGCCAGTAGCTTAAGACCGACTCATTCTGTTGGAATAGCCTCATTGGCACTAAAATGAGGTCATCAAAGTCCAAAGCATTGTTAGCAGCTAATTGCTCTTGGTAGTGACTATAGACATCAGCAATCACTCGTCCCCGGAAATTGGACTGTTCTCGCTCAAATTCCTGGGGAGATAAACCGCGATTTTTGGCATTGCTGATACCATAGCGCACAGAACGGGGGTTAAATTTGTGGTCATCAAGATTTAAGGTTTGAGTGACAATGCTTTTAACCAGGGTCTGGGCATCGGATTCGTCAAAGATGGAAAAGTTCCGATTCCACTTCCGTCCCTGATCATCTTGATATTTATTGATATCGAAGCGGAGAATCCGAGCAAACAGACTGTGGAAGGTGCCAATCCACAACGGTTTGGTGATTGTTCTGTAAACACGCGATCGCAACTGAGTTTGTTGGTCTTCTGGCAGAAGCTCCAACCTTTGACCATACTTCTGTTCCGCCAGCTGCTGAGCAAATATTTGCTCAATCCGCCCTTTCATTTCCCGTGCGGCTTTGTTAGTGAACGTCACCGCTAAGATATTTTCTGGTGAGACCTTGTGTTTGAGAATCAGATTAGCAATACGATAGGTCAAGGCTCGGGTTTTGCCAGACCCGGCACCAGCAACAACTAACAAGGGACCACAGAAATGTTCAACGGCTTGAAGTTGGGAAGGGTTAAGGTGGCTCAGGAAATCAGGGGTTGTACTCATAGGGGCGGATAAAATGCGATCGCAGATCTAGCTAGATCTATTTATCTTATAGCTGAGGCTATTCTAATGTTTAGTTTTTCCAGTGTGATTCTAAATATCCGATGATCTAGCAGCGCTCAATGGTCCATAAACACTTTCCCTACTCCCTACTCCCTACTCCCTACTCCCTACTCCCTACTCCCTACTCCCTACTCCCTACTCCCTACTCCCTACTCCCTACTCCCGATTCCCGATTCTTGACTGATGGTTTACACACGCCCCCTCGCTCGCTTAATTGAAGAGCTACAACGCCTGCCTGGAGTTGGTCCAAAGACTGCCCAACGACTAGCCCTTCATATCCTCAAGCGTCCAACACCGGAAGTCAAAGCCCTAGCGCAAGCGTTGGTGGAAGCCAAACAACAAGTTGGTTTTTGTAGAGTATGCTTTCACTTGTCTGCTGAACCGGTCTGCCAAATTTGCCGCAATTCCAACCGGGACCAGAAGACTATCTGTGTAGTTGCCGACTCAAGGGATGTGATTGCCATCGAAAAAACCCGCGAGTACCGAGGCCAATACCACGTTCTGGGAGGAGTGATCTCCCCTATGGATGGCATTGGTCCAGAACAACTCCATATCCAGCAACTTGTACAACGAGTCAGCCAGAAAACGATTCAAGAAGTCATTTTAGCCATCAATCCCAGTGTAGAAGGGGAGACAACCACACTATATATAGGTCAACTGATCAGGCCGTTTACCAAAGTGACCCGAATTGCCTTTGGTTTACCTATGGGAGGAGACCTAGAATATGCAGATGAAGTCACCCTAGCTAGAGCCTTAGAAGGACGCCGTGAGTTGGATTAAGCATTCGTGAGTTGGATTAAGCATTCGTGAAGGATGAATTATCAAGTGAGAAGATACTTCATCCTCCATCCTTCCATAAACTACTTCAACTTTTGCTTAATAAACGTCACCAGCTGACCTAACTGTTTCTTCAAGGCATCTATTTCCTGTTGCATTTTGGCAACCTTTGCCTTCAACTGCGCAATTTCCTGAGCTGATTCGAGCGATGACTCAGCGGTAGCTGCACTAACTGGTGCTGGTGCAGGAGTTGCTGGTCGCTTCTTAGCCTTTTGCATGGATTCTTTGATAGCGTCCGTCAGCTGCTTTTTATTAAAAGGCTTTTCAATAAAGGCAAAATACTTAAAAGGTTCTTTAATTTTAGCAGTTACTTCTTCCTTTCGGCCTGACATTAATACCAGAGGTATTGTTTGTAATTTAGGATCACTTTTAAGTTCATTAAAAATATCAAATCCACTCATTTTGGGCAGGATAAAATCTAACATGATAAAGTTAGGTTTTGCCTGGCGAATTAAATTAATTCCCTCCACCCCATCTTTAGCTTCGATGACTTCAAACCCCTTAGGTAACATCTCTTTGACATGCTTGCGGATTACCGTACTATCATCGATTACCAGGATTTTATGACTTGCCACGACTGACTCCTTTCCAAGGTAGTTTGAGGTAATTTTAAAAAAACAAATGTTGAATGAAGCGACTGTCGCCGACTCCAGAGGCTAATGTGGACACCCTAACTTAGGATCAGGGGAGTGCCAGTTTGCCTAGCGATGATCGACAAGTCACGACCTACCCAACTAAGATAACTCAGCCCTATCAATCTATAGCCATACCCCTATAAAAAGGTGTGGGAGATGTGACAATCTATCCCTATAGCAAAGGGAACAGGGAACAGGGAACAGGGAACAGGGAGTAGGGAGTAGGGAGTAGGGAGTAGGGAACAAACATTCTCTCAATTGATTTAGGATTGCTATAGTTAGTGCCATTCTAGGGTAAGACCCCACACCCGTTCAGGGTGAACCTGTGTTGAGGCTCGCCCGTCGGAATGCGATCGCGCCCCGCGTGACCTAGAGCCAATCGCATTCCGATGCAAAGTACTTGGTCTGGTTCAGTTACGATTAACCAGTTCCTATTACGGCCTAATTTCCCCCTACACCTGATCCGCCCACACCCCAACCAGACACTGATTTCTCGGTGTAATCAAAACAACTTAACTGCCAATCTTTTCTTTCCACAACCAACGAGGCAAAGTAACCAGGCACAGGGGTTAGACCAGCGATAGACCAACGGTAAACTGCCTGAGGGTCTTTGTTGATGCTCAGCAAGGCAGTCGGTTCAGCTGGATTTACAGAAACTTCGACCTGTTCCAAGCCAGCTAGTCCTTCACCAATCGCTTTGAGATAGGCTTCCTTACTGGTCCATCCCTGGAAAAATGCCTTGTGCTTTTGCTCCTCAGACACAGAACAAATCACGGCATACTCTTGGGGGGAAAAGAAACGTTGAGCGAGTTGCTCAGCATCTGGCATTGGTCGCAGGTATTCTAGGTCAACGCCAATGCGCTGATCCCAGGTAATAGCATACAGAATTAGTCCATGAGAGTGAGAAACATTAAAACGGAGTCTTCTGCCCCCACAAGTTTCCTTGAGTGCTGGCTTGCCCCGCTTTCCATAACAAAACTCCACTTGGCGTGGGTTCATGCCCAAATAGCGACCCAAGATTTGGCGCAAAAGACCCCGACCTGCTATAAAATGCTTTCTATCCCGCTCAAAGTAAAATCGCTCAGCTCTTTGGTGCTCGTCCTCAGAAAGAGTGGTTGCCAATTTCTCAATCAATACTCCACTCAGCTCCAACTGCGCACGCCAGAGATGGACATCATGGTTCAATAGTTGTAAATCTGTTGGGGGAATTAGCCACACTGGGGTCATGGTTCAATAAAAACTTATAAACATTAGTAGTTTCACAGTTACACCCAATAGTCAGACCAATAGTCAGATTTCATAAATTTAATGATTTTTACAGATACCCAATAACTTGCCTTACTATTAAAGTTAATGTGATGTTAAGCTGCCATGAGCTTTCCAAAGAAATTTAAATTCTTGTTCCTTAGTTACTCCAAAGAACCTCAAACCCGTAAAATAGATCAGCTTTGTATAGGGAATAGATAGAGCCTATGAGTTTTATCCCATCTCCATCTAATCAAGAATCAACCTTCCCAGCTACTTCTGACCTGTTTCTGCGCCATCGACTTAAAATTGTAGAGGATTTGTGGGAATCTGTTCTCCTATCTGAATGTGGTCAGGAACTTGTTGATTTACTCAAGCAACTGCGGGAATTGTGTTCTCCAGAAGGACAAGCCACTGAAGATCCTAAATCTTCAGTAGCTGATTTAATCCAACAGCTTGACCTTAATGAGGCTATCCGGGCATCACGAGCCTTTGCTCTATACTTTCAGCTGATCAATATTGTCGAACAACATTATGAACAACGAAATCAACAACTCTCAAGACGCCGCTCTTACCGAAGAAGCACTGAACCTGAGTTAACCCCCTTCGGCCAAGGTATTTTAACAAAAAATGGTAATTCGTCTTTGTCAACTGTTGTAACCGTTGACAAAGAGGTGGAAATAGGCAATGAGGTTACTCAACCAGGGGGTGCCGTTACCAATGTTATCGAAAAGAGCCACCAGGAAAACCAAGGATCCGAAAGAAAATTAGGGCTACTGGATTGGTTATTTCCCCACTTACACAAGCAGAATGTGCCACCAGGTCAAATTCAGCGGCTGATTGACAATCTTGATATTCGCTTGGTTTTCACAGCTCACCCCACAGAAATCGTTCGTCGTACCATTCGGGGTAAACAGCGACGGATGGCTAAGATTCTCGAACAATTAGACCAAGCGGAGCAAACCTATGGTACCTTAGGAATCACTTCGTCCTGGGAGGTGACTGAATGTAGCCAAAAGCTCATGGAAGAAATTCGCCTCTGGTGGCGCACCGATGAGCTACATCAGTTTAAGCCGGGAGTACTTGATGAGGTAGATTACACTCTTCACTACTTCCACGAAGTACTGTTTGATACAATACCCCAATTGTATAGTCGTTTCAAGCAAGCGTTGAAGGGTTCATTCCCCTGGCTGAACCCACCCGCTAAGAACTTCTGTCATTTTGGCTCTTGGGTAGGGTCAGACCGGGATGGTAATCCTTTTGTCACTCCCCAAATTACCTGGCAAACTGCCTGCTATCAACGAGATTTGGTGCTGGGTAAATATATAGGTGAGGTTAAGAATCTGACCGAATTATTGAGCCTGTCGTTGCACTGGTGTGATGTGCTACCGGAACTGTTGGACTCTCTAGAACAAGACCGTTCTCAATTGCCAGAGGTTTACGAACAGCTCGCCATTCGCTATCGGCAAGAACCCTATCGACTCAAACTGACCTACATTAAGCAAAAACTCGAAAACACCCGTGAGCGAAACCAACAGCTTGCCAATGGTATGCCTGTACCAGATGAGATGGCTAATGGTAAAAGCTGGAGTTTTTACCGCTCTGGAGAAGAATTCTTGGCAGAACTAAAGCTGATTGAGAGTAATCTGGTGGAAACCGGGTTGAACTGTCGTGAGTTAGACAATTTAATCGGTCAGGTGGAAATTTATGGCTTTTACCTGGCTCACCTAGATATTCGCCAGGAAAGTTCTCGCCACTCAGAAGCCCTGAGTGAAATTGCTGAGTACCTGCAAGTTTTGCCTAAGCCCTACAACTTGCTATCGGAATCCGAAGCATGCTTGTGGTTAACCGCTGAGTTGCGAACCCGACGTCCATTAATCCCAACAGAACTGCCATTTTCGGAAAAAACCTGCGAGACTATCGAAACCTTCCGGATGGTGCGGCAACTGCAACAAGAGTTTGGTCCCCAAATCTGCCAAACCTACATCATCAGCATGAGTCATACGGCCAGCGATTTGTTAGAAGTCCTCTTGTTGGCGAAGGAAGCTGGTTTGTATGACCCGGCCACTGGTCAGGGAACCATTCGCGTGGTGCCACTGTTTGAAACAGTGGAAGACCTTAAGCGTGCTCCAGCAGTGATGAAATCCCTGTTTGAGCTACCCTTGTATCGTGCTAGTTTGGCTGGTGGATATCAACAGTTGCAGGTTAGCCCATTAAACCTACCCTACTCGAACGCTAAAGGCGAACAACCAAATAACCCTGGCCAAAAGGCCACGCTACGGGAACAAGCGTTAACCTCTCCTAACTTACAAGAGGTAATGCTCGGCTACTCCGACAGTAACAAAGATTCTGGCTTCCTCAGTAGCAACTGGGAAATCCACAAAGCTCAGAAAGCCTTAGAGCACGTGGCCCAAGAGTACGGTATTGTTTTACGGATCTTCCATGGTCGTGGTGGTTCAGTCGGTCGTGGTGGTGGTCCATCTTATGAAGCTATCCTGGCGCAACCAGGTCGTAGTATCAATGGCCGAATCAAAATTACCGAACAGGGGGAAGTCCTTGCTTCTAGGTACTCTCTTCCAGGACTAGCGCTCTATCATCTCGAAACAATAGCCACAGCAGTGATGCAAGCTAGCTTACTCAATAATGGCTTTGATGATATCCAGCCCTGGAATGAAATTATGGAGGAGTTAGCTCAGACCTCCCGTACCCATTACCGAGCCCTGATTCACGACCAACCGGATCTGGTAGATTTCTTCCATCAAGTCACACCGATTCAAGAAATTAGCCAGTTGCAAATTAGTTCTCGCCCTGCACGGCGTAAATCAGGGAAGAAGGATTTAAGCAGTCTGCGGGCAATTCCTTGGGTCTTTAGCTGGACTCAAAGCCGCTTCCTGCTACCGAGCTGGTACGGTGTTGGCACTGCCCTACAAAGCTTTGTCGATCAGCAGCCAGAGGAAAATATCAACCTATTGCGCTGTTTCTATTCAAAATGGCCTTTCTTCAAAATGGTTATTTCCAAAGTAGAGATGACCTTAGCGAAGGTGGATTTACAAATTGCTCACCACTATCTCAAGGAACTTTCAAACCCTGAAGACCTGGAACGCTTCGAGCATTTGTTTGAGCAAATTGCTAAGGAATTTAACCTTACCTGCAATTTAGTCCTGACGATCACAGGACACCAAACACTGCTAGATGGCGACCCAAATTTACAACGGTCTGTACAGTTGCGTAATGGTACCATCGTTCCCTTAGGATTTTTACAGGTATCTTTGCTCAAACGCCTGCGTCAACATAGCAACCAGGTAACATTGGGTGTGGTTCAATCCCGGTATAGTAAGGGAGAGTTACTACGAGGAGCCTTATTGACGATCAACGGTATTGCTGCTGGCATGCGTAATACTGGCTGACCTGTAAAGAATGGAAAGTGAAGGATGAAGGATGAAGGATGAAAAACGAACCAATGGCGAAGTTATTCACTGTTAGTCTTTTTTTGTCCGGAATCCTTGTAATTGCAAATTTAGCCTAATGATTAAATAGGTGTTCAACTCTTTGTATATCCTTATGGCGGTGTCTGGCTTGCATCCTTTGTTTCCATTCTCGAATCGCGATCGCAGTTTTTTCTGTAGGAGGTGTATACTTCTGACTTTTCCCGGTGTTTTGCTTTGCCTGTCGTTGGTTTTGATTAGCTTGAGGTTGAATAACTAGAAACTCGGCAAGATTCTCTTGAAGTAATTTATGATCCAAGGCCCTTAGGATCGCTCTTGCGTTTGAATAACGCTCTTTGAGGGAAATAGCCAGCATTCTGTTGAGAATATTAGCAAAGGAATCACTCAATTCCAATGCTTTGCCCCACTTCAGTTCACCAGTTTGGCGCTCGCTCTGAAATGGTAGGGGGGCTTTTCCAGTAAGTAGGTAAATACAGGTAACCCCTAGGGAATAAATATCACTGCTATACACGGGTCGTAGGCTAAACTGTTCCGGTGGTGCAAATCCTACAGTACCGATGAAATGGGTAGTTGGGTTTCTGACACTGCTATCTGATACTTGGGCAATTAACTCCTTAACTGCCCCAAAATCAATTAGTACCAACTGACCATCATGAGAAAGAATAATATTCTGAGGTTTGATATCACGATGTATTACCCCATGGTCATGGATGTACTGCAATAACGGTAGTATGTCTCGCAGAAAATCTTTAACGGCTCCTGGGGATAAGCAACCAGAACGCCTCACCAACCGAGCTAGGGTAATGCCTCGAATGTACTCTTGAACCAAGTAGAATTCTCCATCGTCTACGAAATAATCGAGCAGCATGGGGATCTGGGGGTGAGTCCCCAGTTTGTTCAAAATTTTTGCCTCTCTTTCAAACCGCTGACGAGCATTATGTAATGCTTTTGGCTCACTGAATTTGGGGCGAAGTTGCTTGATGACACAAAACGGCTGACCCGGTAAGGATGTATCTTTGGCTAGAAAGGTTACACCGAAACCACCTCGACCAATCATCCGTAACACTTCATAGCGTGCGCGAAATAGCTGCTTTTTGCCACAAAGTTGACCTAACTCGGTATTCTTTAAGACATCACTGTGAAAAGAAGATAGCTTGACTTGCGGGAAATTCATTTATTTTTATATAGAAGGAGTAGCCATCAGCACCGATATGCTTTTAGTTTAGGCGTAAATATACGGGTTTGGCAGAATTATTCAGAGAGAAAAAAAATTTCCTACAGTTAATTAAAAATTAGGTAAAGTTGGTTGATAATACAGGGGTAAACCGAAAATATGACTATGCATCACAAACTAAACGAAGCCTTGGACCAAGGTCGTTGCCTGAAAGTAATTAGTGGCTTAAATACTTTTGATCCCGAGAAAGTTGCTGCTGTAGTCAAAGCAGCTTCACGGGGTGGAGCGACTTTTGTCGATATTGCCGCCTCGCCCGATCTAGTCAGGTTGGCACGAGGGTTAACGGATTTACCAATTTGTGTTTCTGCTGTAGAACCAAAGCAGTTTGTTATTGCTATCCAAGCTGGTGCTGATCTGATTGAAATTGGTAACTTTGATAGCTTTTATGCTCAGGGACAGTGGTTTGATGCTTCCGACGTATTGGCACTGACCATTGAAACCCGTAAATTACTACCCAATATAACCCTATCAGTAACTGTCCCCCACATTCTAAAGTTAGATCAGCAAGTAGAACTAGCGGCAGAATTAGTCAAAGCGGGTGCCGATATTATTCAAACTGAAGGGGGTACCAGCAGTAAACCTCGCTCCGCTGGCACCTTGGGTTTAATTGAAAAAGCAGCACCAACCTTGGCAGCTGCCTATGAAATTTCTCGTGCTGTGTCAGTACCAGTGTTGTGTGCTTCCGGGTTATCCAGTGTGACCGTTCCCATGGCCATTGCCGCTGGTGCTGCTGGTGTTGGCGTTGGTTCCGCTATCAATCAGTTAGATAGCGAAGTCGCAATGGTAGCAGCGGTTCGCAGCTTGGTAGAATCCCTCGAAGGTGTCAAGGGTGAAGGGTTGAAGGTTGAAGGTTGTTCGCGTAGCGTGGCCTTTTGGCCAAGGTTTGAAGGGTTGAAGGTTGAAGGTTGAACGGTTGTTCGCGTAGCGTGGCCTTTTGGCCAAGGTTTGAAGGGTTGAAGGTTGAAGGTTGAACGCGCACGGGTGGCCTTTTGGCCAAGGTTGCATGCTTGAAAACTAGTCTTCTAACCTTAAACCTGTTAACTTTAAACCTGTTAACCTTAAACCTGTTAACTTTAAACCTGTTAACCTCCAACCTGTTAACCTTCAACCTGTTAACCTTCAACCTATTAACCTTCAACCTGTTAACCTTCAACCTGTTAACCTTCAACCTTCAAACTAAACAGTCCTTCAATCCATAAACTACCTGTTGCTGTTCCTCAACGGTAAGTTCTGGGAACATTGGCAGGGACAATACTTGATGGCAGACTTGCTCAGCAACTGGAAACTGACCGATTTGATAGCCTAAGTCTTTGTAGACTGGCTGCAAGTGTAACGGCAGGGGGTAATAGACCATAGAACTAATACCTGCCTGCTTTAATTTTTGGCGTACCTCGTCCCGATAGTTGCTATTGCTGCTATCTTGAGTGAGGCGAATGGTGTACTGGTTCCAGACGGAATGTCCCCCAGGGGTTTCCCGAGGCCGGATGATCTCAGGTAATGGCTCCAATAACTGGTGATACCGGGTTGCTACCTGACGACGGGCATTGTTCCAGCCATCGAGATAGGGTAGCTTTACGTTAAGAATAGCGGCTTGTAGGGCATCTAAACGACTGTTGATACCATTGACTTGATGGTAATAGCCCGAGCATCTGCCGTGGTCTCTTAGCATCCGTATTGAGGCCGCAACAGTTTTGTCATTAGTAGTTACCGCACCACCATCGCCACAGGTTCCCAGATTCTTGGTGGGATAGAAGCTAAAACAACCAATATGTCCAATACTGCCAACCTTTTTTCCTACCCATTCAGCACCAGTCCCTTGGGCACAGTCTTCAATGACTGCAAGACAATGAGTCTTGGCGATATCCATCACAGCAGTCATATCTACTGGCTGCCCGAACAGGTGAACTGGTATAATTGCTCTAGTATTATGGGTAATTGCTTTCTCAATTTGATTGAGATCGATATTAAAGGTTTCGGGATTGATATCTACAAAGACTGGGGTAGCACCAACTTCAGCAATTACTTCAGCAGTAGCGATGAAGGTGAAGGGTGTGGTAATTACCTCATCACCTGGTCCGATATCTAAAGCTCGCAGGGCGAGATAGAGAGCGTCTGTACCAGAGTTACATGCAATGCATTCCAGGGTACCGGTGTAAGCCGCAAACTGTTGCTCAAAGTGTTCTACAACTGGACCACCAATATAACGTCCAGAGGAAAGAACGTCACCGACAGCAGCACTGACTTGTTCTCCAATAACTTGGTACTGCCGTTTTAAGTCAAGAGGGGGTATAGTATTCACTTGTTCCTCACACCTTAAGTTGTTTTCAATTAAAACAGAATTTTTTGCAAAAAGGGTTCAAATTTTACCTGCAGCTTACTTTTCACTCCTGGCCTTGAAGGTTTGTTCGCGTAGCGTGGCCTTTGGCCAAGGTTGAAGGTTGAAGGGTTGAAGGTTGAAGGGTTGAAGGGTTGAAGGGTTGAATGGTTGAATGGTTGAATGGTTGAATGGTTGAATGGTTTGAAGCTGGGATGCTGGGATGGTTGATGGTTCAAAACTAGTCTTCAACCGGTTAACATTCAACCGGTTAACATTCAACCTGTTAACCTTCAACCTATTAACCTTCAACCGGTTAACCTTCAACCTGTTAACATTCAACCGGTTAACCTTCAACCGGTTAACCTCCAACTGCCATCACAATTAACAGAGGATCTGACACAATAGATTAAAACAAGTTAGCTGTGGTGGCTGGTGGATTCTTTGATTGAACTCGATATTAGCGATTTAGCGTGGGGATTGGGCATGATGGCGATCGCAATTGGTTTATCGAGCTGGCAAAGGCTGGGTTTGGAAGTTCAACTAGCGATCGCAACTGGCCGAACTATCGTACAACTCATTGTTGTGGGATATGTGCTGGCTGTAATTTTTGCCTTAGATCACCCGATTCCTGTTTTAGGTATCTTAATGGTAATGCTGACTATTGGTACCATTACTGCCCGCAATCGGATTAGTAACCACAAGATACCGAGACTTTTACCAATAGTTTTCAGTTCCCTGTTCTTCAGTACAGCATTGACCTTAATCTATACAAATCTATTGATGATTCAACCAGAACCTTGGTATGCACCCCAGTACCTGATTCCCTTAGGAGGTATTGTGCNAGTAGGGAGTAGGGAGTAGGGAGTAGGGAGTAGGGAGTAGGGAGTAGGGAGTAGGGAGTAGGGAGTAGGGAGTAGGGAGTAGGGAGTAGGGAGTAGGGAGTAGGGAGTAGGGAGTAGGGAGTAGGGAACTTCCGATTAAGTGCCTACCTACTCACCTAGGATTAATCACTCCCAATCTCCCCATCTCCCAATCTCCCCATCTCCCAATCTCCCCATCTCCCCATCTCCCCACACTCCCCACACTCCCCACACCTCCCCATCTCCCCATCTCCCCATCTCCCCACACTCCCCACACTCCCCACACCTCCCCATCTCCCCATCTCCCCACCTCCCCACCTCCCCACCTCCCCACACCTCCCCCACTCCCCACACTCTCCCGACTCCCGACTCCCGACTCCCGACTCCCCATCTCCCGACTCCCCGCACCATCTCCGAGATATGATCAAGAACAGACGTAAATCAAGAGGTACCCCATGTCCCGTAGATGTCAGTTGACTGGTAAAAAGGCCAATAACGGCTATGCTGTTTCTCACTCCCACCGTCGGACTAAGCGCTTACAAAACGTTAACTTACAGGTTAAAAGAGTTTGGTGGGAAGAAGGGAAACGCTGGGTGAAGCTGCGGATTTCCACTAAGGCGATTAAGACCTTACAGAAAAAGGGCCTGCAAGCAATGGCTCAGGAAGCTGGTATTAATCTAAATCATTATTAAGGGAATAGGGAGTAGGGAGTAGGGAGTAGGGAATCGGGAATCGGGAGTCGGGAGTCGGGAATCGGGAATCGGGAACATTTTAAAACAGATATGATATATTAACCCGATAATTGAGCATCTCCCTATCTCCCCATCTCCCCATCTCCCCATCTCCCCGCACTTCCCACACTTCCCACACTCCCGCCCCATCTCCCCATCTCCCCATCTCCCCATGTTTTTTTCTCTGGGGATGATGGGTTTTTCGCTTAATGTGGGTAGGTTAAATCTATGAGTTTTTGGTAAAGGGGATATAGTCTGCCTTTAGAGGAGGTAGGAAAATTCTAGGTTAGGTAAACTGTTAACAAATCGTGGTATTTTTCGTAAATCTCGATAGTATAATTAAATATTTAAGAATATTCTCTATTCGTAGGTAGACCTAACACTATGGGGTTAACCGTAGATAGGTAATCCTTGGCTTCGTTGAAGCATTTGAATATAGGACTACCAATTAAGGCAATTAAGGTGTTTGACATTGATACAAGCAGCAAAAGCTAATGCACGTCAACTATTGCTAGCATGCCTATTGCCTATTGCCTTGATCTATATCATCTAGGGTGCTTGAACTAGTTCGTATTCAGGAATCTACTCAGGAAATGTGACAGGAAAATCCCTATGTCAACCAGGAAGTCAACCAGGAAGAAGTTAGCGAATGCGATCGCAAAACTACTCAAACAGGTAGTCAAACTCTCTCAAGCCATCACCAAACCTTTGATGCGTTGGCTGTTGCGTAGCTTATTTATTTTACACCGTCGGTCGCGGGTGGCAACCGCTGGGTTTGTGTTACCGACCGCAATTATGGTGACCTTGGTGGTAACCTTGCTGGTAACTGCCATTGTGTTGCGCTCCTTTGACCGGGTCAAAAATGCCAGTAATTATCGCGTCAATCAAGCAGTTTTCAATGCCGCTGCTCCAGCCATTGAGCGGGCTCAAGCCAAATTAGAAGCCTTGTTTGCTGACCCCACCCTGCCCCGCTCCACCCCATCAGAGGAAGCCTTGGAAAATGCGTTCACGAATAGCAAATACAACTTTGGTGATGAAACCCGTTTGACCCTCGAAGACGAAGACAGTGACGGCAAAGTAAGCACCATAGACACTGCCTGGAGGTTTCCGGTTGATACGGATAATAATGGCCTATTCGATAGCTACACCCTCTACGGAATTTATTTCAAAAGTCCACAGCCAAGTCCAAATCAAAACGAAAAAACCAGAACCCCTCTACAAGCGAGAACCCGACCGATGGGGGAGTCTGGCGATAGCAAGCGATGTCCCCTAGCCGCTGACACTAGCGCTAGCCTAGTGGATAATTCCGGGTGGTTTAAGTCCGGGTCGAAGTTAAAGAAAAGTATATTTGTTTACACCGCAACGGTGCCGATTGTAGCTGGGGATAACAACATAGATGGTCAAACCTATGAGGCTTACAAGGGTGAGGCCGGATTATCAGCTCTAGAGTATCAGCAAGACCGAGCCAGAATTCCCCTAGCCAACAATGCCATTGTCTACGAGGATGATTTACAAATTACTCCTGGGGAGGGCATCCAGATTAATGGCCGGATTTTTACCAACGGGAATTTTCTTACCGGTAATGATGAAGGAAGTAATGAGTATTTTCAAGTCAGTAGCCCGGAATCTTGCTACTACACAGAAGAAAACAGCAAGATCGTTGTCGGGGGCAATATGGCCTTTGGTCGTGTTGATCAGGAGCAAGATCAAGACGGAGGAGACATACATCTGTTCAGAGGAGATGACCCACCGGCGAAAGTTAAGTTAGGCAAAAATGAAAATAAATCTGTTGACGCACCACCCAATCAGATTGGGGATAACAGCCAAGCCTACACGGACCGAATTAATGATCTGGTAAATGCTGTCAACGCTAAAGCTCAGGGTGATGAACGAAAAGAACTAGAAAGATACTTCAAAGACCGCACCCGTCGTGTTCCCTATGCAGAAGTTCCCGATGGTGAAGACCCGGGAAATGCAAAGATCCAAGGTACTGGTGACGAGCTTCGACCCCAGGATGATTGGATATTCCCTTATAAACCAGGTACTAGCAACAGTAACAATAAGCTGAAGCTGAATATCAATGGAAACACTCTCAGTCCGGCAGCAACGGAACCAAGCCTACAAGAGGAACGAGGTACGGAAAAAACAATTGGCGATCGCGTTTTGATCGGTCATGGCTTACCTGCTCTATGGTGGGATAAAAATGCACAGCAATTCCAGGGTGCCAGAGCTCAACAAGCCATAGATGATACGGTTGAGTGGGATGACTTTCAGGATGAGGACAATAAGCTGCGCTACCGCACTACCCAAATCACTCCCTTATCTGAGTTAGGGGATACTGACCGCAATGGTTTCTGGGAAGCAGCAGCAGCCAGGCAACCGGTTCAGCCTCTGGAAGGGTATGGGGGATTGCGGGTAGTCACCGGTGCTGGGATTTATGTGGATGATGATGAGTTGGGTCTGTTGACGAGAACCAAAGGACAACCTAATTTCCCTCGCGATAACGGCAATACTCTTAATAATCCTGATTTGGAATCTTATTTGCCCCCTCCTGGTTGGGATATTAGGTTTGTCGATCCTGGAAGTCGGCGTATTGATGACAGAATACAGGTAAATGACATAACAGCCCAATTGAGAGGATTCCCTATACGTGTCTGGCCAGATACCATGCCCATGCATGGTGGTGTAGAGGGTGATTTAACTGGAAATAATAATGGTAAGACTTCTAAGGGTGATGACATTACTGATTTTTACCAGCAAAGTGACCTATTGATGAGGGCAAGCGCGGTTTATCACTACACCCAAAACCCAGGAAAGAACCCAGAAGAAGAAAATTTTGACCAAGAACCGATTGCCTGTGTCAGTAGCTACTATGACCCCACAGATGAAGACTCCGCTAAAAATAGAGTTTCATCTGGGGGTGGGGATTGGGACGACCTAGAGCGATTTGATCCTAACAACGGCAGGTCTAACAATGGCATCGTTTACGCCTTTCCTGGTAGAAATGCTGGCAACCCAAAACTGCAACGACAATCCCGATTAGTATTTCCCAATGGGCGTCTTGTCAACGAACCCTTGAGAAGAGCCTTAAACACACCAGCAGATGAGCTCACCCTAGCTGATTATTCAGCCATTGATACTGCAATTTGCGCCTTAGCAATTTTAGACGGTGCTACTCCTATGGGTGATCCACCGATCCCTCATGGGGCAATCTACGAACAGTCCTTTTTGAATGCCAGACAAGTCCAGGATATTAATCAGGCTCCTAACCAGGCCAATAACTATAATTTATCTGAGCATACCTATGACCTAGGGATAGAAGACCGTCAGCCTCTGGAAATCAGGGCTACGGTGTTGGATCTCAATCTGCTCAGAACAACACCAATTGATGGATTAACCAACGGTAAAGGTCCCACCCCAGAATTTCTGCTACCGGATAGTGGGGTTATCTACGCCACCCGTGATGATGCTTTACCAGACCTAAGTCGGAATGATCCCAACGCTACCCGTGAAGAAAATCTCAGCTCCAGTAGCGTAGACTTTACCCTAGACCCCACCCGCCGTCCCAATGGAATTATGTTACGCAATGGGACAGTGCTAGCCCGTCAAGACGAAGATAACTCATTTACATTGACCGATCCGCCAGGAGCAGAGAAAGGGTTAATTTTAGCTACCAATTTGCCAGTGTATATCAAAGCCGATGACAACGTTATCAATGGGGATATAAAATCCGGCTTTAATTTACACCAAACCCCTGAGGGAAAGTTGGTGGAAGAGTTTACACAGCAGCTACAAAATAAAAAGTGGGATGATGGCAATTTCTACGGTCGTGAAACTCTCGACGGAAACTTTGCTTGTCGCCAAAAGGATGATAGATTGGAAAATTGTAATTCAGGGGATTTGTGGCGACCAGCAGTAGTGATTGCTGATAGCGTTACCCTACTGTCTAATGATTTTGAGTTTGGTTACCGCTCCGATGGGGACTATGACCTGAGGGGAATACCAATGGGTATTGACTTAGACCTGGATGATGACTTAATAGACCTTGTAAATGAGGCTACATATGGTGCTGACCTGAATGGCAACGGTGTCACAGGTGCCGATCAGGTTTTAGAGTCTCAAATTGTCATAGGTTATGACGTAAACGGGAATGGTGACTTAGCAGACACTTTCGATGAAACACAGATTGGCTTTGACCTCAATGGTAATGGTAATGCAACTGAAATTGGGGTTCCCGAGTCTCAGATAACTGTTGCGGCAGGACTAAAACTTAATGGCATATTTGACAATAATTTTGTCACTAGTGCCAACTGGTGGGATGTCAATGATGACAATATTATTGATAATCCAGATGGGAGGGGCAACCCTCAGCCTAGTCTTGATTCAAGACCTATTACTATAGAAAATCCGAACCCTAGAAGAATAAACAGTTCCTACCTCAGCAATTTTGTCACTCCCATTCAGCGACGGGTAGAATTTCCAGAGTATGTGATGGAAATCTGTCGGAAAGTTCCAGTTTCAGCTTGTACACCTGATGACTGGGTGGTTAGTGCACAAAACGCTGCTACACCGCAAAAGGCTAGTAACCTTGTAACACAATCTGTCAATCTACTTTTCTCCGGCACAACCGCAAGACCTGCCATAGATCCCGACGATCGACGCTATCCCCGTCGCATTGCTTTCCAACGAGATCCTGCTAAAAATAACAACTTGGTTCTCAATGACGGTCTTCCGATTCCTCTGGGAATCAACGGAGCTGATGGAACAGGAGATAATAGTGGGACTGTCCAAGAATACCCATACAATAGTTTCAGCCCTACCAAAAGACCTCGATTAGCACCACATGCTCTGTGGTATAAAACAACTAGAAATCAAAGTGATCCTACCGATGATGGTCGTCTAAGCTTCGGTGGTGAAAGACCACTGTTTTACCAAAAGCCATTACAAAACCCAACAACAGAGCAACCGATGTTGGTACCAGCCCTACAAGTTCACTCCCTGACTGCTCAACCAAGAATAAACCAAAACGGATTCCCGATAATACAATCGGAATGTGTGGAAATCGAAGAGGGCTGGACACAGCGAGCCAATGAAGACGGAGAAACCTTCAATTTAGTGATTGCTTCCGGGGATAGTCCCCCAAGCCCACAGGAAAATAATGGTGGTTTAGCTAACTTCGTCCGTTACCTAGAAAACTGGCAGCAACCGGGTGGAACTTGCGGCGAACCAAAGGGTATTCCGGCTCGGATCAGCGGCTCCCTGATTCAGTTCAAGCGTTCGGCCTATGATACAGCCCCATTCTGGCATGGCCCCCAGGATGCCCCGAATATAAACGTCCCCAGTCGATTTGGATACGAGATAGATCAGGATGATCGAGCTAATGGGTCCTTTATGCCCTATGCCACTGGTAATGGCAAACTGCCCTATTACATGGCACCCCAACGTCGATATGGTTTCGATGTGGCTCTGCTGACTCAGTTACCAGACCTGTTCTCTGGCCTGTTTACCACTCCCCCAGCGGGAGACCCTGATGAGTTTTTCCGCGAAGTTTCCCGAGATGACCGATGGGTCAAAACCTTACTGTGTGCTGAAGACGATAAAGGAAATCTAGCGGTTAACGGGCGCTATTGCCCGTCAAAAAACGGTGCTTGAAGGTTGGAGGTTGTTTGGTTGTTCGCGTAGCGTGGCCTTTGGCCAAGGTTGTTTGGTTGAAGGTTGGAGGTTGTTCGCGTAGCGTGGCCTTTGGCCAAGGTTGTTTGGTTGAAGGTTGGAGGTTGTTCGCGTAGCGTGGCCTTTGGCCAAGGTTGTTTGGTTAAAGGTTGAAGGTTGAAATTATGAATAATCAAGCACGATTGTAATTAATCTGAGGGTGGTGGGCAGTGCCTAGCACCCTGATTTGCCGGGAAATGAATTGGTCTCAACTCCTACATCTACTCCCTACTCCGGTTCCCCCCTTATTAAGGGGGGTTAGGGGGGATCGAACACTCCCTGGTTGGTGGGCAGTGCCAACCCAAGCCGATGGCAAGGAAATCAATCTAACTCAAGCACTGGCCACCCTACATCTACTACATCTACTCCCTACTCCAGTTCCCCCCTTATTAAGGGGGGTTAGGGGGGATCGAACACTCCCTGGTTGGTGGGCAGTGCCAACCCAAGCCGATGGCAAGGAAATCAATCTAACTCAAGCACTGGCCACCCTACATCTACTACATCTACTCCCTACTCCAGTTCCCCCCTTAATAAGGGGGGTTAGGGGGGATCGAACACTCCCTGGGTGGTGGGCAGTGCCAACCCAAGCCGATGGCAAGGAAATCAATCTAACTCAAGCACTGGCCACCCTACATCTCTCCCGACTCCCGACTCCCTTAATAATTAATACTTGAACCATGATTAATCCCCAGAAGCAACAACCCCTTTCCCAATCATCAGAGGCTGGTTTCACAATTATGGAATCCTTGATGGCAATGCTGATTATTACAATTCTGATGCTTGGCATCTCACCCATGATTGTCTTAGGAGTGGCAAATCGAGTCCAGTCGCGACGAGTAGAACTAGCAGTGCAAGCGGCTAGAGCCTATATCGATGGTGTGCGGAGTGAAGCGATTGACCCTCCTGAACACACGGTAATTATGAAAAAGGAAGATATTTTAACAAAAAGAGCTGAATTTGCTAAGGTTGATGCTCCTGAACAATCAGACTTGAATTGTAAAAAAAATTTATATTGCGAGAATAATCAGAACAAGAGTATTTACTGCGTAGATCTCGATGGCGGTGGCTGTAGCAGTGACAGTCCAAGAGACTTAATCATCCAGGCATTTGGGAGTATCCCTTCATCAAGTGTCAAAAGTCCTCGTATCCCTTCCTCAAAAGCCACAAGTACTGATGAAAACTATTTTCTGGGGGTGCGGGTTTACCGAGCGGATGCCTTTGGTAATAACAAAGATAAGTTGGAGATTGGTGAGAAGGGGGCTAAGGCGAAAGCGATTGGACCTGGATTAAGCGATCGCAAAGCCCCCCTAGTGGAAATGACTACAGAAATTACCACAGGTACACCCAGTTATAGCGATTTTTGCGATCGCCTAGGTTGTAACTAATGTTGTAACTAATACGGTCACTACTATCAGAAACTAATCATATAAATCACAAGCAAAAACCCCAACCATGATTAGATTACTCAGAACCTTACTCGCCCACCAACTGAAAAGCAACAAGCCTAAGCTCAACCATGGCGGCTTCACTTTAATTGAACTGCTGGTGGCAATGATCGTTGCAGTACTGATCATCGCACCACTATTGAGATTTATGATTACTATCGTCGATACAGACCGTAAAGAGCAAGCCAAGGCTACTTCAGAACAAGAAATCCAAGCGGCTATGGACTACATAGCCAGAGACTTGGAGCAAGCGGTCTATATCTACGATAACTCTGGAGTAGAAAGAGACCATAACGACGAACCGGATGACTCTGGAATCCGAAACCAAATCCCACCAGTTGCTGAAGCACCAGGTTGTAAAACAGATAACTGTCAACCTGTGCTGGTATTCTGGAAGCGGAAGCATTTTGATAGAGATGACAAAGTCAATGGCACAAGGATTGGCACTTTAACCAATGACAATGATACCTTTGTCTATGCTTTGGTTGCCTATTACTTAATCACTGAAGAAAATGATAATTGGTCAAATATTGCTAGAATTGGTCGGTTTGAAATTCGTGATCAAGTCATCGATGAAACTTCAAATAAAGCCAATCAAGTTGGTATACCTGCTAGCCCAGGCTTTAAATCTTTTGATCTCGACAAGAAAGGAAGCACTCTCAAGCAAAAGTTGAATCAGTGGGAAAAAGGGGCTGATAATTACGAGACTCAAGTTCAAATCTTGGTAGATTACATTGATAACACAGCTGATAACACAGCAACGGCAATAAAACCAGATTGTCCAATTGTGTTTCCCCAAAACGCCCCTGGTATTTCACCTAAAGAAATCAAACAGAAAGAAAAAGATTTGCAGGTTCCAAGTCAAATAAACGGTGGGTTCTATGCCTGTGTGGATGCAGAAAAAAGAATCGCCCAATTATTTTTGAGAGGGAATGCTTTAGCTCGGCTTAAGAATAATCCAGAAGACTATGAATACACACCAGAGCGGTATAGCTATTTCCCTACCGTAACCATGCAAATTGAAGGACGGGGTTTCTTGAATATTAACTAATATAGCAGTTTTTAATTAAGTGAGGTACGTTTTTTTTAAGGCAAGAGGCAAGAGGCACAAGCTAAAAAATTCTGTGTACCTCAAGGCTGATTCAGCATAATACTCAAAAATACTCCTATTCCCTGTTCCCTATTCCCTGTTCCCTTTGCTATATGTTTACATCTCAACTAAAAATGTTATATTATCAAACCATAAAAGCGAAATCAAAGCAGGATGCTGGCTTCACGTTGCTGGAATTAATAGTAGTTATCTTACTAGTAGGAATTTTATCCGCCATTGCTGCTCCCAGCTGGCTGGCTTTTGTGAATCGACAGCGCGTGAATAAAGTGAATGAGAGAGTATTAAGTGCAATCCAAGAAGCCCAGCGAGAAGCGAAAAAGAAAAAACTCAGCTACAGTGTTAGTTTTAGGATGACCGAGGATGAAGGTCCACAAGCGGCAGTTTATCAAGATAAGAATAATAATGGGAAAGACAACACACCAGAGACCTTTCAATGGCAGAGTTTAGTTGGTGATTTAGGTGTCAAACCGGAGCAAGTTTGGGTGGGTACAAACCTAATTGATCACAACAAATCTGGCGGAACGTTATCCATTTTGGAAGATGAGAGAAAAATTACCTTTGATAACCAGGGCGTTCTCAAAAATGCACAAATTGCCCCAGATGACTTTGGCTTAGCTATCGTAGTAGCTATTCGCGATCCTAGGGATAAAGATAACCCGATTGAAGCAACCAAGCGATGTGTAAAAATAAAAACTATCTTGGGTGCAATGGAAGCTAATAAAAAAGGGACGGAATGTAATCTTTCAACATAGTGTTGAGTGGGGTATAAAGTTGACACTACCCGCGTCTTTAGACCGGGGAGTGTCAATTCACTACTCCCTACTCCCTACTCCCTTCGCTATAACAATAAAGCTAAACCAAAGACAACCGAAAAATTTCTGAACTCGATAATTCAAAACCTTTTTTGATTCAGAAGATTCTCCCTGTTAGTCGTTCAAAAAATTAAATTTAATCGAACTATATCAAGCAACAATTAAACCGAGATCTTGCACCATTGTCATTAATCGTAGGGTGGGCAGTGCCTACCTAGGCGCTTTGCAAGCTTCTGAATCTGTCTGGGGCACTGCCCACCCTACATGAACCAAGCTTATTGATAATGGTGCAAGATGTGAGTTAAACCTACTTAAATCAGGGTAATATTTCATGCAATTTAATAGCCAACAGGGCGATCAATCCCGAGCTGATGCGATCGCTGGATTCACTGTACTGGAAACTATTCTGATAGTATTAGTAGTTGGAATATTGGCTGCGATCGCAACCCCCAGCTGGCTTACCTTTATCAATCATCTGCAGCTCAACATAGCCCAAGACCAAATCTACCGAGCCATGCGGATTGCCCAAAGCAACGCTAAACGAGACAAAGCGACCTGGCAAACTAGCTTTCGAGAAAAAGATGGCATTGTCCAGTGGTCAATTCACCGAGCTATGGGAAAAACATGCATCGAAAATCAAGTCCATTGGCATAGCCTTAACCCTACCATCGCCATCTACAAAGACAAAAATAAGAAAGGTAAATCCGAGACCACCCTAGCCAAACCAAAGGGAGACTGTTCAAATACTGGACCATGGCGAGTCCAGTTTAACCACAAAGGAAACACCAACGGACAACTCGGACAAATCACCATAATCACCAAGAATAATAGCACCACCCAACGTTGCGTCTACCTATCCACCTTGCTCGGAGCCCTACGCAAGGGTAGATCTCATCCTAAACCGAATAACAGTAAGAAGTATTGTTATTGAGGGAATCGGGAATCGGGAATCGGGAATCGGGAATCGGGAATCGGGAATCGGGAATCGGGAATCGGGAATCGGGAATCGGGAATCGGGAATCGGGAATCGGGAAAACTGATCTGACTCCCCATCTCCCCACACTTACCACACTTACCACACTTACCACACTTACCACACTTACCACACTTACCACACTTACCACACTTACCACACTTCCCTACTACTGTAACTCTGCCTGAGTCTTCTGATGATCTAGCTTTAAAATCAACACCCCCAGGGGTGGCAAACACAAATCTAGGGAATAGGGATGATTGTGGAAGAACCATTCATCTGTCCACTTACCCCCTAGATTACCCATATTACTACCACCGTATTGGCGAGCATCACTATTGAGCAATTCCTTGTAGAATCCCATCTCTGGCACTCCTACCCGATAATGACTATGGGGCTGAGGGGTAAAATTGCACACTGTCACAATAAACTCTTCCGAATCGTGAGCATAGCGAATGAATGACACGACACTATGGCGATTGTCACTACAATCAATCCATTCAAACCCGTCCTGGTCAAAATCCTGAGTATAAAGCGCTCGTTCCCTACGATACAAATAATTCAGGTCACTAATAAACTGCTTTAAATTTTTATGGGGTTGATATTGCAACAAATCCCATTCCAAATCTCCCCAGACATTCCACTCACTCCACTGACCGAACTCCATACTCATAAATAGAGTTTTCTTACCTGGGTGAGCAAACATATAAGCATACAGACAGCGGAGATTAGCAAACTTGAGCCACTCATCCCCAGGAATTTTCCCAAGCATATTACTCTTGCCATGAACCACCTCATCGTGAGATAGGGCAAGCATATAATTTTCAGCATGGTTGTACCACATGCTGAAGGTAACATTATTTTGGTGGAACTGGCGAAACCAGGGATCCATGCTAAAATAGTCTATTATATCATGCATCCAGCCCATATTCCACTTCAGATTAAATCCCAAACCTCCTAAATAATTTGGCCAAGACACCATCGGCCAATCCGTTGACTCTTCGGCAATGGAGAGAACACCGGGATAATAACCAAAAATTACCTGATGAGTTTGCCTAAGGAAATCCACCGCTTCAAGATTTTCCCGACCCCCATACTGGTTTGGTATCCATTCTCTATCCCCACGTAAATAGTCCAGATAGAGCATAGATGCTACCGCATCCACCCGCATCCCATCAATGTGGTACTTATCAAACCAGAACAAAGCGTTAGCTACCAGAAAATTCCGCACTTCGTTACGGCCATAGTTGAAGACTAAGGTTCCCCACTCCTGATGTTCACCTTTACGGGGATCCGCGTATTCATAGAGATGAGTACCATCAAAGAAAGCCAAACCATGACCATCTTTGGGGAAATGACCGGGTACCCAATCCAAAATTACCCCAATCCCATTTTGGTGGCACTGGTCGATAAAATACATCAAGTCTTGTGGGCTACCATAGCGCGAGGTACAGGCATAGTAACCGGTAACCTGATAGCCCCAAGACCCATCAAAGGGATGCTCGGCCAGGGGCAAGATTTCGATATGGGTGAAGCCCAATTCTTTGATATAAGGAATCAATTTTTGGGCTAGTTCTCGGTAAGTCAGGAAACGGGCTCCTGGTTTGAGGTCTGAAACGGTTACCACGGTTAGGGTTTCACCATTTGCTCCCCGAGGAAGTTCAGCTGAAGAACCATGAAGCCAAGAGCCCAGATGTAGCTCATAGACAGAAATCGGTTGCCTCAAGGGGTCAGTGTGACGCCGATGCTCCATCCAGTGGTGGTCATGCCACTGATAGTCTTCCAAATCGGTAACAATCGAAGCAGTTTTCGGTCTGACCTCTTGTTGGAAACCATAGGGGTCAGATTTTTCGTAGATATGACCTTCGGAATTTTTAATCTCGTACTTGTAGGGTTCTCCCACTCCTAGTTCAGGAATAAAGAGTTCCCAGATACCGGTCTCCCCTTTGCGCATCTGATGTTGACGGCCATCCCAATCATTAAAATCCCCGATGACTGAAACATTACGAGCATTAGGTGCCCAAACGGCAAAATAGACTCCCTCAATCCGATCAATTTCTGTAGGATGAGCCCCCAGTTTCTCGTAGATGCGGTGATGATTCCCTTCCGCAAATAGGTGCAAATCAAAATCCGTTAGTTTGGCAGAACGGAAGCCATAGGGGTCATAGCTAACCCATTCCCGTCCGCCTTTTTTAATCCGCAGTTGGTAATTAGCCAGCCGAGGTGTTTCAATTTCCACCTCAAAAAAGTGAGGATGGTGTACCGATTGCATCAGGTAAGACTTCCTTTCCGTGGGCAGAACTACCCATGCTGCCTCTGCTTTTGGTAGATAAGCCCGCACCACCCAACTAACGTTACCATCCTGCTCAAATTTATGGGAACCAAGCACTTCAAAGGGGTTATGATGTTGGTTTCCTACGATCTGGTCAATTTGTTCAGAAGTAATTCTTGAATACATTAAGGATAAACAGGTCTGGGAGGATCACCGTTAGAAAGGAAGGATTGTCCGAAACAAATCGCTCAGTTGCAGCAGGAAAATCAATTCTCGAATCTGGGGGTCAAGGCCAGGGGTGGTTGAGCGTTGTGCTATGGCATCTTGCAGTTGGGCGTATTCAGCGGGACTCATTGCCTTGCCATCAAGAGGCGATCGCGCTTCAATAATAATCTCGGTTCTCAACACCTCTTCTGGTAGATCTTCCGGAGGTGGTAAACACCAAGCTGGTCTAGCTATAAGTATAGCGATAGTTAATTCTAGGCCAATTCCTAACAATTTCAACAATTTAGCCATCACCAAGAGGATTGATTACTTAAATTGATTCGTTAATCAAATCCTATCTCAACCGATTCAGCACTGCCTGTGGCGTCTGGATTAATCAGTGTGGCTGTGTGATTGATTTACAGGAATTTCTATTGATGGGATTGGTTTTTTGCTCTAACCTTAGGGTGATAGCTAGGGTTATTGGTGCGCTCAGGTTTTTTTCTGATTTTTACTACTAATTTCTAGGCTATCACAAATTTCCGCTGTCCCTAACTCACTATTCCTCCTGAATCTGAGCTGATGCTAAGATAGGTGCGTTCTAGCATCATCTTTGTAGCTAGTAATAACTGCTACCAAGTTAATCCTGGTCAGCAGCGCTTCTTGAGTTAGCTAACCAGCCTAAGACCTCTGAAGTCTCAGCCACCAGATTGTTTTCCTGCCCTGATTAAAATTTACCGGTTTCCCATAGGTGTTTCCAACAACTAAGGAGTTTTTTATGAATGCTGTTCCTCGCTCTGCTCGTAGTCAAAGAAATCGGTCTCAGCAATCATTGGCTATTTCAAAAAACCAACGTTATAGGATAGCACGACCACCAACACATACTATGATGTCACCGAAAAACCCTCAGCCAAAGGTTGAAAACGTGAGCGTTTTGCAGCAGCAAACACCAATTTTGTTGAAAGCCTTACTATTTTTAAAACTTGGCTCAGATATAGTAACATTTACACTAATTGCTACTGCTGTCACCGTTTATTCCTGGACAGTTTACAGCCAGCAACAATGGAGCCAAGAGTATCGTAAGCTAGAGGAGCTGCAAAGAGATGAGCGCAATATGACAGCAACAACGGAAGTGATCAAAGATCAACTCGCTCAACAGGCTGAAAATCCAGCTACAGGACTGGTTACTCCTAATCCAAGTAATACAATTTTTCTCAAACGAGCTCCTGAACGTCCTCAGCGCCAGCCATTTACCGCTTTCACGAAACCTCCTGAGCCAAAACAAAAAAAAATCACACCCCTGGGTTACTAGTTTTTTGCCTAGGTATAGGGCGAATGAGGGTAGGTAAAAATATGTAATGGTATATTCATTTAAGTATATCTTGATAAGTATATTTGTTAAAAATGATAGTCAGGTAAAACCTTATGAAGCCCGGTAAGTCACTGGGAAACAACCGTTTGAGACTGCTAATGATATGGGTAATAATGATGGCAGGCGGCAGTGGGCTGTTGCTAAATTTATACCGTTTGCAAGTTTCAGAGGGATCGTCCCTAGAGGAAAAAGCACGGCGGCAGCAAATGGTCTATATGCGGCCGTTTGTACCTCGCCGTCCTATTGTTGACCGCAAGGGGAATGTTTTAGCCATCGACCGACCTGTCTATACCTTATATGCTCACCCGAAGTTGTTCAAAAAATCCTTACAGGAAATTGCTGCTTTGCTGGCTCCGATGATCAAAAAAACACCAACAGATTTGGAGGAGCTGTTCGGTAAACGTAAGAGTGGTATTCGCTTGGGCAATACGATCCCAGAAGCGATCGCAGACCAAATTGCTCGGTTGAACTTAGATGGTTTAGAGTTGATTCGACAATACTCCCGCTTTTATCCCCAAAATGAATTGGCATCAGATGTGGTGGGTTATGTAAACATTTTCGATCATCTGGGTCAAGCCGGTCTAGAATACACCCAAGAAAAGTTCCTAGAACGGGAGATAAAAAACATCCGACTGAGCCGTGCTGGCAATGGAGCCTTGATGCCAGGTCATGTGCCAGAAGGATTTATGCATCTTGATGACCTGCGGCTACAAATAACTATCGATAGTCGCCTGCAACGAGCAGCTCGCTCTGCCCTCAAGGAAACTATCAAGAAGTTTAATGCAGAGCGTGGCAGTATCATAGTGATGAATGTACACAATGGTTCCTTGTTAGCCCTAGTTTGTGAGCCAACCTACAACCCCAATCAGTACTCCAAATTCGATGTGAGTTTGTTTAAAAATTGGGCGTTGTCAGACTTGTATGAACCTGGTTCGACATTCAAACCCCTAAACGTTGCGATCGCATTAGAAACTGGTATCATTACAGCCCAAAGCTTGTTCAACGACACTGGTAAGATTCAAATTGGCGAATGGCCGATTCTCAACCATGACTATAAATCAGTAGGCGCTCGCGGGATGATCAATCCCACCAAGATTCTGCAACATTCCAGCAATGTGGGCATGGTGAGGATGATGAAAAAGATGAAACCTGAGGTTTACTATGACTGGTTAGAGAAGCTAGGCTTAAAGCAAAAAGTAGGAATTGAGTTACCAGCTGAGACGGCTGGACAGCTCAAAAGTAAGTACAAGTTTAAAGTTTCCCCAATTGAACCAGCTACGGCTTCCTTTGGTCAAGGCTTTTCATTAACCCCAATTCAGCTAACTCAGATGCTAGGTGCCCTTGCCAATGGCGGTAAGCTAGTGACTCCCCATGTGGTTCGCGGACTGTTTGACACCAAAGGGAATTCCCACTGGCAACCACGCCGTCCTGCACCGAGACGAGTATTTTCCCCCAACACTACTCGGACAGTGGTGGAAATGATGGAAACTGTAGTAACTGATGGTTCTGGAAAGGCATCCCGTATTCCTGGTTATCGGATTGGTGGTAAGACCGGTACGGCTCAGAAAGCCAGTCCTAATGGGGGCTATTACAGCGATGCCAAGATCACCAGCTTTGTGGGAATTTTGCCAGTAGAATCTCCCCGCTATGTCATCTTAGCAGTAGTGGATGAACCCCAAGGCAATGCCTTTGGTTCTACCGTAGCTGCACCATTAGTCAAATCAGTTATAGAAGCACTGATTGCCATTGAGCAGATTCCACCATCGTCTCAAAACTTCCGGTAGTAGGGCAACTTTGTTTTCAAATGAGTACAATTCAAGCTCTGGTTTGACTTGTCTGCACCTGTGCTAATAATTGATTAATGTTACTGGCTGCTGGTTTACAACTAAGTCCCTGACAAACTAAACCAATAACAGAATCTGGCAGATGGGTATCTAATTGATAAACACTGACGGGGAAATACCCACAGATCAGGGAGGTAAGTTGGTCAGCACCAGCGCGAATCAGAGTGCAATTGCGGTACCAATCTAAAGCAGTAAATATACTGGGACAGGATTGAGGGGATGTGTTGAGTACGCTACTAAATGCTTTCAAGGCTTCTTCTGCTCGGTCAAGGTATCGCAAATCTTCAGTGAGTAAAGCCAGACGTACTAGGTTAGCGATCGCTACGCCATTGGCAGATGGTGTGGCATTATCCGTATAACTACGCTCGTTTACTAACAGTTGATCACTAGGGTCAGTGGCAGCATTATAGTAACCACCATTATCCACACTCCACAGCAATTCATCAAACTCCTCCTGAACCTTAACAGCTTTCTCTAACCAACTGGCCGGTGACAGGTTCATCGGTTGCAGATTTGAACCTTGGCCTTTTGCCCAAGGTTGTTCTACTGACAAACTTGCTTGATGTAAATCTAGCAAAGCTTTGATAAACAAAGCATAATCCTCAGACTGAGCCAGCACTGCCGGTTGACCATCATAGTTTAGTCGGTGGAATCGTCCTGCTACCCATTGATTATTGAGGATGAATTGAGCAGCAACAGTTGCTAGTTGCCAATAGTCCGGTTCAAGAAACACACTATAGGCTCGCGCTAGACCAGAAATCATTAAGCTATTCCAGGCAACAATCATTTTGGTGTCCGTTACTGGTGGAATTCTACCGAGCCAGTTCCGGGTTTTTGCCTCTTGATTGGTCTTGGCTGGTGGAAAGGTTTCCAGGAGATCCGGTTTGGCACCATAACGTGCTTCAAACAGTTTAGCCAAAGCAGCTTCAGTGTTCTGGGAAAACTGATCTGAGTAACGGCGCTGCAACACATTCTTGCCTTCAAAGTTGCCCTCTTTGGTCAGAGTAAATTCTTCCTGAATTGCTGTAAACTCCGATGGGCTTAGCAGTTGTTCTAGTTCTGAATAACTCCAGACATAAAACGCCCCTTCTTCAGGTTCACTGTCTGCTGGGGTCGCGAAATTATCTGCATCTTGAGCAGCATAAAAGAAACCATTCGGAGCGGTCATTTCCCGCTTGAGCCATTGAACTGTTCCTGCGATCGCTCGTTTAAAAGCGGCTTCCTGAATCCCTGCACTCCACAAATCTACCAAGTACTCCACAATCTGCCCATTGTCATAGAGCATTTTTTCAAAGTGGGGTACTGTCCAAGTGGGGTCAACCGTGTAGCGATGAAACCCCCCAGCGACATGATCGTAAATACCCCCCTTAGCTAAGTCTAGTCCCCGCTTTGCACAAGCCTGCTGTGGATTATACTCCGATGCCCAATCGAAGCGAGTAACCCGTAGTGCCATACTGGCATAGGGAATCATGGGGAAACGTGGACCTGGATTGAGATCATTAACGACACCCACACTAACTTGACCACCGATAAATAGCAAATCATCACCAAGCTGCTCTGATTCCGGTAGTACTGCTGCCTGTTGGAGGTATCCCAGGATGTCTTCTTTGAAACTGTTAAGCTTGCCTTTTTCTAAATCATAGAAGCGACGAATTGATTGGAGCAACTGCAAAAACCCCGGTCGTCCGTAGCGTGGTTCCACAGGGAAGTAGGTACCTCCATAAAAGGGTACCAACTCATCGGGTGTCAGGAAAATATTAAGGGGCCAGCCTCCTTGACCTGTCATCATCTGCAATGCTAGCATGTAAATGCTGTCAATATCCGGTCTTTCTTCCCGGTCTAGCTTAATCGGAAGAAAATTAGCATTCATATACTTGGCAATTGCCTGATGGGAAAACGCTTCGCCCTCCATCACCGTACACCAGTGGCAGCTAGAGTAACCGATAGACAGGAAAATTGGCCTATCTTGTTTTCTTGCTGTTAATAGCGCTTCTTCACACCAAGGCCACCAATCGATCGGATTTTCAGCATGCTTACGTAGATAAAGGCTTTGGGATTGGGCAAGGCGGTTAGTCATGACAGCTTCAGTAGTCGCTTCACCTTAAGTCTACCTTGGTGAGTACTGAATCATTGATGTATTTGTGGTTAGTTATTTGTCGTTAGCGGTTCGGCAAAAGAAGCCCCACACCTAATGCGCAGCATAGGTGTGGGATGAATTTTGCACAGGATATGCATGGATCAGGGAAACGAGCTATCAAGCTTCTAATTAATTCTGACTGAGTCATTCCACGTCGCTGCGCTTCTTGTATCAACTGTCTTTTTTCAAAATCGGTAATCCTGATTATCAATTTTTTATCTTTCATCTGGATTACTGTTTGTATATACATATATTATAATTATAGTAGTAGGTCGATGAGAATTAAGGCAAGTCAATGAGAATTGCGTACCAGTATCGGTTAAAGCCAACAAAAGAGCAAAAAGCCAAAATAGATGACTGGCTTTTGATGTTGTGTGCTCAGTACAACTATCTTTTGGCTGACCGATTCAACTGGTACGAGCATAATCGGTGCTCAATTAACGCATGCCCTCTTGTTTGTCATCTCCCTGAATTAAGGGAAAATCCTGACTATTACAGCCAAAAGAAAACCCTCCCAAATCTTAAAAAGACTCATCCTCACTACAAGGGGATACATTCCCAGGTACTTCAGGATGTAGTAAAAAGGGTTAAATTAGCTTTTGATCGGTTCATTAAAGGAGACAGTAAGGGCAAAAAAAGCGGAAGACCCAGATTCAAAAAACGGCACCGCTACCGTACGTTTACTTATCCTCAGATGAAAGAAGAATGCTTGGAGGGCAATCTGATCAATCTGCCTAAAATAGGGAAGGTTAAGGTTGTATTGCATCGCCCTATCCCTAACGGCTTTAAGATTAAGACGGCTACTATCACTAAAAAATGTGATAAGTATTATTTGGTTTTGTCTCTGGAAGACAAAACAGTTACCGAAATCAAGACTAACATTAATCCTGACTCAATAGTTGGTATTGACGTTGGTCTTAAAGAGTTTTTAACAACTTCTGAAGGGGAAACCATTCAAGTTCCTCAATATTACCGGAAAGCTCAGAAAAAGTTAAAAGTTATCCAAAAACGGGTATCTCGACGGAAGAAAGGAGGGGCTAACCGACTCAAGGCTATTAAGCAACTTGGAAAACAACACAAAAAAATAGCAGACAAACGGAAAGACTTCCATTTCAAAACCGCTAATTATTTGCTATCAAAATATGATGTAGTCGCTCATGAAAAGTTAAACGTCAAGGGACTTGCTAAATCCCGATTGGCTAAATCTGTGTTGGATGCTGGGTGGTCAAGCTTCCTAACAATCCTGATAAGCAAAGCCTTAAATGCTGGCTTGTTGGCGGTTCCAGTAAGCGCCCAGAATACTTCGCAGAATTGTTCCGGTTGTGGAAAGAAAGTTCCTAAAAAACTGCATGTTCGTTGGCATGATTGTCCCCATTGTGGATGCAGCCTCGACCGTGACCATAATGCAGCAATAAATATCAAAAACAGAGCGGCAGGGTTTGAAGTTACCGTAAGATAGTGGAGCCTTAATCAAAAAGTTTTAACCCTTTTATGCATAGCCGACTAACAATAAAGGCTCCACTATCTAAGGTTTCGTCTCTCGGCAGTCCGTTCTTAAAGCCCAGTGCCTCCGAAGCGATGGCTGGATTGACTGGGAAGCCTACACTGAACCTGCAAGGTCAGTGTAGGAGCTGTCACTCATTTGTGATTCACTAGGGTTATTACGGTAGTTAAAAATGACCAATTACCAATAACCAATCACTATGAAACTTTGGTTTCCTCAAAAGTATTGCCAAAGTAATGATGATAGTAATCATAGGCACCGGTAGTGTACCCTTTTAAACCATTAGCAACTATACCCAATACTGTGCTATGAGCAATTCTCAATTCCGAGAGAGCTTCTTTAAACAAAACTTGGTTAGCTTTCCCTAAGCCTACCACCATCAATATCCCATTGGTATTAGGCTCCAGAAGTCTTGCATCCGCCAGACCAAGTAGGGGAGGGGTATCAAAAATTACTAGCTCAAACCGCTCTTTGAGATATTGAACTAAATTGTGCATCTTTTGGGAATTGAGAAGCCGGGTGGGGTCGGGGGAAATTTGACCAGCAGTTAGGACAGAAAGATTTTCCTCTAGAGGCGATCGCTGAATCACATCATCAACCTTGATTTCGCTAGAAATAACATCGCTCAGTCCCCACAAATTAGGTAAATCCATCTTCTGATGAATCTGAGGAAAGCGCAGATTACCATCTACGAGTAAAACCTTTTGCCCCATTGCTGCTGCTGCCAGGGCTAAGAATATAGCCGTAGTGGATTTACCATCTGCTGGTTCAGCAGAACTTACCACTATAGCGCTAATGGGTTTCTCAGAATACAGACATTGGAGATTAACTTGGAGACAGCGAAAAGCCTCTAAAAGAGGAGAAATCTGGTAACTACCAGATCCCACACCGAGTTGTGGAGCTGAGGCTTCCGGCTCGGGTATTATGCCCACACCAGTAACAGTAGTGCATTTCTGGAGTTCTTTGTTAAAGGGGATTGTGCCTAATATTGGTAAGCGAGTATACTCTTTGAGATCGTCGGTGCTGTTAAGTAACTGATGTAACTTTTCTGCTAAAAACCCAGCTGTGGCACCTGCAACTATCCCTGCTGCTGCACTTAGGAGCAAAGTATCAGGCAAATTGGGGGATATTGGTTTTTGAGGTTGTTGCGGCTCAACAATTGTCTGCCAAGGGATGCTGGTTTTAGCTGACTCAAGTTCCAAAGTTTCCCGAACTGACTCAAAGCGGTTTAGGCTTTCTGTTGCTTCCTCAATCTTCTGCTTGAGTTCTGTATATCGATGGGCAATCACAGCTAGCTGTTTGAGTTGTTCACTCATCAGACTTTCCCCTTTAGTGATTGCGGCCTGGCGCATCTCTAAAACCTTGATTTGGTTCGCCGTCTCTACTAGCTGAATCAAATTTAGGCGAAGTGTACTTGAAGAACCCGATTGACGATTGCCACCAAACTCTTGAATACGGCTAGTCATCACCCTTTCTGCTTCCTGACTTAACAGGGGGAGTAAATTTTGCTGTTGTTGCCTTAATCCTTTAAAGGTAGATTGGTTTTCCTTGAATTGTACCAAATCCAACACCATCTGACTTTCTACAGTAGAAAGTTGGCTGAGCAATTGTTGATAACGGGGTGTTGCGATCAGGTTAGCTACTGCTTCTGCTTGCTGTGACGATAGCCCCAACTGACCTTTGAGTTTACCATACAGTATAATCGTGTCTCGCAGCTGAGTTTGGGTAGCTTGTCTGTGTTCGACAATAGCATTGACCCGATTCGTCAACAGTTGACCCTGAAGTTGTGGATTAATCAGGTTGTACTTCTGCTGGAGTTGCTGGAGTTGTAGCTGGAGCTGATTAATTTGCCCTTGTATTTTCGGCTGCTGATTCGAGACAAATTGAATGCCTTGTCTGATGCTAGCCTCTTGTTGTTGCTGAGAGTACTCGATGTAGCCCAGAGCAACCTTTTCCAAAACAAATTCAATTCTTTCCGGGTCTGAATCTTGGTAGGCAACTTCTAAAATTTTGGTTTCTCCCAGTCGGGATACCATGATTCCTTCCCGGAGAGTATGATAGTTTATTTCTGGATATTGGGTTTGAATTTGCTCCACAATCTCAGACATAACCTGAGGAGAGCTTAATAGCTGAATTTGAGTGTCATACTCGAAACTTGTAGTTGGAGCAGCAATGCTATTTCCCCCGGGTTTTCCCTGTAACTCAAACGGGTCTTCACCAGAGCTAGGTTCGAGTAACAGTTGGAATTTGCCTTCATAGATTGGAACTACACTTAAGGTTTTGGCAATAATTCCGGATATGATAGTAAGGGCCACCCCTGCCATCAAGATAGCTCGACGACGAGCAGCAGCTAATATACGACGCAGATCGAGTTTGCTGGCTTCCAACTCATGGACTCCCCCTGTTAGTTGTGGAGAAGATCGATACTGCTGTTGACCACTAGGGTTAAATAGGGACGGCTTATAAGCTCCTTGGGAACCCATAATTCTTCTTCTTGCTACTTGGGGATTGGGAATTGGAGATTGGATAACTGGTAGGATGCATAAACCCTAGTTACATGCTAGTTACAGGAACATCAGGAATGATCAGCGCGGCTTTGTGATCAGTATCGATTAGCCCGAAGGGCTACGCTACGCGAACAGCAATAACCTTGAATTTTCCTTGCTTGAAGGTGAAAACAAGAAAGTTCATTTAACATCATTCCTCAGCAAGAGGCAATCGCAAACAAAATAGAGGATATCCAATTTACCAAACTTTCCCAATTTACAGATACAAGAGTTCTGCAACCCATCAGGATGAATAAGATGAAGGAAAAAGGCAAAAGGAATAGTAGCGTCGTAACTTTATCCTTTAACCTTTGAGATCTATCCTGATTGCCAGGGAATGAATGTGCCCAATAGATTTCAGGCACTAGTTGTTGCCAAATTCTCTGATTTTGCTTCCAGCAAGCTCTCATAGAGCTGACTCAGCTGATGGGCAACACCATTCCAGCTAAACATATTTTCTACCCTTGCTCTTGCCCCTAAGCCAAGTTGATTTTTCCAGTCGTGATCCGAGAGAATCCGGTCGATAGCAGCCGCAAAAGCATCAGCATCTTTGGGTGGTGCCAGTAAGCCAGTTTCTTCAGATACAACGGTAAACTGAAGACCACCGACATCACTAGCTACTACAGGGGTGGCACTAGCCATGGCTTCGATGGCAACTAAACCAAAAGGTTCGTAGTGACTTGGTACTACGCAAACATCAGCTGCCGCATAATAAGCTGGAAGTAGTTCATCAGCAATGCGTCCAGGAAATGTGGTGATAGTTTGCAGTTCCAATTCAGCGACAATCCCTTCAATGCGATCGCGTTCCATACCATCTTTCTCACCAGGACGAGAACCACCACCAATAATCAGCTTTAAGTTAGCATCACCCCGTAGCTGGGAGGAACCAACAGCTCGAACTAGGGTTTCAATGCCCTTGCGTTCGTCAAACCGTCCCACGTAAAAGATGATTTTGTTTTCAGGGCTAAGTCCAAGTTTTTGCCGTGCTTCTAAGCGGTTAATCTTGCCAAATCGGTCAATGTCGGTACCACAGGGAATAATATCAATGTCGCCCTTACTTGAAACTAGCGATCGCATGTGTTCTTGTTCTTGGGGAGATGTAGCCACAATGCGTTCTGCTGTTTCTAGCACTGCTTTTTCTATCTCCAAGCGAGTAGCAGCAATCTTCGGAATTGTTTCTACTGACTCGTATTTAACTGCGCCTAGGGAGTGATAGGTGTGAAGTTGAATGAGGGATTGACGCTTCTTCCACTCCATACCCACCCAAGCCGAAAGCCAGTAGTTTGTATGTACTATTGAGTAGGTAATGCCTGATTGCTCCTGAAACTTAAGCAATTCGGTTAAAAACTCACCGCAGTATTCAAAAATCTCTTGCCGTGGCACAAATGCTTTTGGACCAGCAGTTAGGCGAATAGTGCGACAACCCGGAGTATGTTCAACGATTGTGGCTTGGTTGGAACTGGAGAGGCGAGTAAACATATCGACCTGCCACCCTTGCTTAGCAAGAGCTTCACCCACTTGGCGCACATACACATTCTGTCCTCCAGCTTCTTCCTTACCGATTTCTATCGCTGGATCTCCGTGAACGGATATCAGAGCAATGTGCTGTGTATTTTTCGTATTCATAGGCTTTTTTTATGTTGGAGCTTACAGAAGGTTTTCAGGTATGGGGAGTCTGACCTCTATCCGGCTAAACCCTCAGCGTCGAGCTTTTACACACTCACTTAACAAATTTTAACCTCTCAGAGGTGCTTAACACATCAGTGGATGGAAGTAAATTTTTAACAATTAATTTATAATAATCTTAACTTACTTGGCTACATTATTATATGGTATATAATCTTTCTCAGACGCTTCTGGGCTTTCAGGCACGTCTTAATAGCTGGCTGATCTACCTCACTTAAAACTAGTGCATCAGTCAGAGATTGGTAGAGTCCGAGAGTCATCATAGATTTTCGAGATCATTTTCGTATTGCAGTGGTGTGAGCGATCGCTCATAGTTTCTCATCATAGAATTTACCCAAAAAATTGGGTAATCGCGCCCCGTCCTTCGTTCGACGGCTTTTTTTTTAAACTTTTTATTGACAGTTTGTACTAGGTGTGCTACTATAAAATTATAAAAAATATACTTTTAAACTAGAGAGATACTATCTAACCATAAGTAGGCAACGTAAAAAATATGTATCAGATACATATTGCGTAATTTAGTCTAACGACTTAAACGTCGTCTATAAATTTAGATAAAAAAAGTATCTATCTATATAAAAAAAAGATCTAAAAAAAAGGTACGGTGGGGTTAGAAGTTACCGTAAGAAGAGTGGAGCCTTTATAGTTAGTCGGCTATGAGTCAAAAGTTTTAACCTTTTTGATTAAGGCTCCACTCTTCTAAGGTTTCGTTTCCGGCACACCGGAACCGGGATCATTGAGCAATCACGCTCATGGAGAATTGTCCTCTACTCTCCCTGACTCCGGTTTGGGTGAGCAAGACAGCAAGGCCGTAGGCCACGCTACGCGAACGCTGAAATGAGAATCCCCGTCCTTCCAGGGCGGGGAGTGTCAAAAGCTCAAAAATGTGCTATCATGGATAGACACTACCTTGGAGAGGTGGCTGAGTGGTCGAAAGCGGCAGATTGCTAATCTGTTGATAGGTTCAGGCCTATCCGAGGGTTCGAATCCCTCCCTCTCCGTTGAGTATCCTCAACTGGCAAAAATCAAACTTTCGTTGCTTGGAAAAGCGGTGCGGCCCCGCGCTTTTTAAAAGCGCTAGGGAACGGGCACCAAGAGATCTGGAAAATTTGATTAAGTCTACCTAGCTCAATAGCTTCTATTTGTCCCTTTTCTACCTGCCAAAGTTAGAGAAGCTGTAACCAATGCCAAAGGAGATTCCCACATCTGCGGCACCATCAACGAAAATTCCAGTAGTTAATGCAGCATTGGCCACAAAATTGGGTCCAAAAGGCCAATCAACACCACCAGTAACGATTAAACCCACATTGTTGTCATCACCTGTAGAAAAAGCCAAACCACCACCAGCGAAAGCTGAGTAAGTAGGCGGCTCAAACGGTTCATCCTGGAAAATAAAGTTGTAAGTGGCTGGGATCACAAAGGTAGCATCATCATTGATTAGTATGCTAGGACGCACTGATAGGGTGGGGGATAAATCGTATTTGCCGTTAATCATAAAGCCACCTCGACCAATATTGGTGCCATCATCAGTAAAACCGATATGACCGCCAATTCCAATATAGTTTCCAACCCCGAGGCTGTTGCCAGTAGGATCAATATTTCTCTGAGCTACAGGGGTGCCTACTTCATAGGAGGTGGCTGGTGAGGTGTCAGAGGTGGCTGGATCTAGTTGTATTTTTAGAGCTGCCACAGATGTAGCTAAGGTACCTGGTCTCGGTGAAGCTACCACAGGATTATTTAACTGTTGAGAAGGTGTTTGGGATTCCTCAATGATCGCTTCTAGCTCTTGTTTGGAGAGATCAGCACGATACTGGATAGTTTCTAAATTGGCTTCTAAATTGGCTAATGGTAACTGCTCCTGTCTGACTGTATAGTCAGCAATTGGTGCGACTGAGGCATTGAATTGGGAGCGGTTCACCAATGCACTAGGAGACCCTACCGACTTACTGGCACGAACCGCTGCCCCTATCCTGTCCAATTGCCCTAAACGGGAATTAGCTCGATGGTCAGTGATAGTGTTGAGATTGTCTGATGGCAGATTAGTTGGTCTGAATATATTTTTAGGAGTCTGTTTAGTTTCCGGATTAAATCGATCAGGGTCAACTGTGATGGTGGAAGTTGCTGCTAATTGCTGGGGTCTCACCGCTGCTGCGGTCTGGGTCAATTGCTTCACCGATGAATTATGGCTAGGTGTTTCAGCAGTAGCAGACAGCTGGTAACTGACCATGGTCAATACTGCCATACTCAGTTGCATCGAAAGGGTCTTAGGAAAATTACTCTTCACACTCACTCCTCAAAAACTACTTGGTCATTGGTTAGGGGTAACAAACTTAGCAGTTAGCCAAAAGCTAAAAGCTATAGTTCTTGGTCAGTAACTTGTAGCTGCTAGCCAGATCAGATCAGGTAAAGTACTCAAGAATTTGAACCCAATCCTAGGATAGTCTAATCATCCCTTGAACTTTACCAGATAGAAAGAGCAGAATAACCTCATTTTGGCTTTTAGTTTTGCCCTGGGCAAACATCACTAACACAGGACTTACCCCTCTACACCTGTAAAACCTCTGTAATTCTCTATTTACCCTTGCCCGATCGGAAATTACCGATTAGACATCTCCAGAAATTAGGTTTTCACCTAGATAGGATCGGGGTTTCAGATTCTTTGTCGGAGATGTCTATTGGCTAAACCCCTGATTTTTGGCGTTGCTGAATTAAGGAATGAATGCGCGATCATCTAGTTTTATTAAAGCCCCCGTTGGTCCCCCAGCGAGCAATCCCTCGCTGGGGGACTTTGAGAGTTTTTCCCCCCAGAATTGGGGGGCTAGGGCGTGTTTTCTTGCCTCGGAGATCCCCCATTATCCCCCTTAAAAAAGCAGGGCTGTTTCATTCTCGCCAAAAATAGATGGGGAGATGGGGAGATGGGGAGATGGGGAGAATTTTGGACGAATAGTCGTGATTTTGGCCAAATTTATCTAACCCTCCTCGAAGGCCGAATCACGAGAGGCGAGTAAACATATCGACCTGCCACCCTTGCTTAGCAAGAGCTTCACCCACTTGGCGCACATACACATTCTGTCCTCCAGCTTCTTCCTTACCGATTTCTATCGCTGGATCTCCGTGAACGGAGATCAGAGCAATGTGCTGTGTATTTTTCGTATTCATAGGCTTTTTTGATGTTGGAGCTTACAGAAGGTTTTCAGGTATGGGGAGTCTGACCTCTATCCGACTAAACCCTCAGCGTCGAGCTTTTACACACTCACTTAACAAATTTTAACCTCTCAGGTGTGCTTAACACATCAGTGGATGGAAGTAAATAAATTTAACAATTTATTTATATAAAATGATAACTTAAGTCGGGCACTATATGGTAGTGTTTAGCATCTTGAGATGCTTCTGGGATTTGACACAGGTCTTTATAGCTGGCTGAATGTCCCTCACTTAAAAATAGTGCATCATTCAGCGATGCCTCAGGTGCGACCCGTGGCGAATTTAATTGGACGACTGTAAGCGCACCATTACGGTCTTGGGAAGGCAGCGCAGTCTTGGGGGTTTCCCCCATGTTTGTAGTAGTGTGAACGATCGCTGATGGTTTCTAATCAGAAAATTTACATTACTAGCAGTTGACAACTTCAAAAATGTGCTATTATGGATTGACATCACCTTGGAGAGGTGGCTGAGTGGTCGAAAGCGGCAGATTGCTAATCTGTTGATAGGTTCAGGCCTATCCGAGGGTTCGAATCCCTCCCTCTCCGTTGAGTATCCTCAACTGGCAAAAATAAAACTTTCGTTGCTTAGAAAATTTGATTAACTCTACCTAGGTCTTTGTAAAAAGGAGGCATAAGATTCAGTAATTATGCATCTTATGCCTTCTTTGCTTATATCTGTCCCTTGTCTACCTGTCAAAAGTTAGAGAAGCTATAACCAATGCCAAAAGAAATTCCGAGATCTGTGGCACCATCAATGAAAACTCCACCAGTTAAAGCAGCATTGGCAACAAAATTGGGTCCAAATGGCCAATCAACACCACCAGTAACGATTAAACCGACATTGTCCTCATCACCTGTAGAAAAAGCCAAACCAGCACCAGCGAAAGCTGAGTAAGTAGGCGGCTCAAACGGTTCATCCTGGAAAATAAAGTTGTAAGTGGCTGGGATCACAAAGGTAGCATCATCATTGATTAGTATGCTAGGACGCACTGATAAAGTGGGGGATAAATCGTATTTGCCGTTAATCATAAAGGCACCTCGACCAATATTGGTGCCATCATCAGTAAAACCGATATGACCGCCAACTCCGATATAGTTTCCAACCCCGAGGCTCTTGCCAGTAGGGTCAATGTTTCTTTGAGCTACAGGGGTGCCTACTTCATAGGAGGTTGGCTCTGAGGTGGGAGAGCTGGCTGGATCTAGTTGTATGTTTAGAGCTGCTACAGATGTCGCTAAAGTCCCTGGTCTCGGTGGAGCTACCACAGGATTATTGAACTCTTGAGAAGGTTTTTGGGATTGCTCAGTGATCGCTTCTAGGTCTTGTTTGGAGAGATTACCAGGATACTGGATAGTTTCTAAATTGGCTAATGGTACCTGCTTTTGTGTGACTGTATAGTCAGCAATTGGTGCAACTGAGCCATTGAATTGGGAGCGGTTGACCAATTCATTAGGAGACCCTACCGACTTAGTAGCACGAACCGCTGCTCCTATCCTGTCCAATTGCCCTAAACGGGAATTAGCTTGATGGTCAGTGATAGTGTTGAGATTCTCTGATGGCAGACTAGTTGGTCTGAAGATATTTTCAGGAGTCTGTGTAGTTTCCGGATTAAATCGATTAGGGTCAAGTGTGATGGTGGAAGCTGCTGCTAATTGCTTAGGTCTGACCGCTGCTGCTGTCTGGGTAAATTGCTTTACCGATGAATTATAGCTAGGTGTTTCAGCAGTAGCAGACAGCTGGTAACTGACCATCGTCAATACTGCCATACTCAGTTGCATCGAAAGGGTCTTAGGAAAATTACTCTTCACACTCACTCCTCAAAAACTACTTGGTCATTGGTTAGGGGTAACAAATTTAGCAGTTAGGCAAAAGCTAAAAGCTATATTTCTTGGTCAGTAACTTGTAGCTGCTAGCCATTGAGATCAGATAAGCTACTCAAGAACTTGAACCCAATCCTAGGATAGTCTACTCATCCGACCAACTTTACCAGATACAAAGAGCAGAATAACCTCATTTTGGCTTTTAGTTTTGCCCTGCGTAAACATCACTACTAACACAGGACTTAGCTATCTAAACCTCTAAAACCTCTGTAATTCTCTATTTTCGGTTGCCCGATCGGAAATTAGCGATTGGCGTTGGCTCCTGATTTTTCCTCTCTCTTGGTGCGCGTTCACGCTTGTCGGGAAACCCGACCGGGGTCGCACCGCTGAGTGGCGTAAGTCCACTTGCCAGATCCCGAGGCGCTCGATCTTTTTCCTTAGAAACTGGGATAGCACCTTACCAGCTTCTAGAAGAACCCCTCCTGCAACAAACCCAACTCCAAGCTCTACGCCAGCAGTTGGAAAAAAACGGTAATCCCACCGCTTTCCCAGACACGTCCATCTTTAATCAGAATTGGGACGATTGGCGGTGAACTACCCCGACCTACTAGGTTGAGGTCGGGGCTTCCAGCTTGGCCTTTGGCCACGCTACGCGAACACGGAAGAATGCCTTAACTTGGACGGGCGTCCACGTCTTGGTCTTACTTCTTCTCCACTGGCGTTGACCTCCCCCGTCCCAGAGGAGGATAGCATTCTGATCCCTTCTGCCCTAATATTCTTTGCCGCATTACCATCTCTGTCGTGGTGAGTTCCACAACTTGGACAAGTCCAAGCTCTTACATCAAGCGGCAACTCCTTGATCTGGTAATGACAATTAGAGCAGGTTTTAGAACTAGGGAACCATCGGTTTATCTCGACTAATACTTTCCCGTCTTTTTGGCACTTATAAGAAAGGAAGTTTACAAAGGTTCCCCAAGCCAGATCAGATATTGCTTTAGCTAATTTATGGTTACGAACCATGCCCTTGACATTTAGGTTTTCGACTACTACTACTTGATTCTGATCTACTATCTTTCTAGATAGCTTATGCAGGTAGTCTTGGCGGACATTTCTAATCTGTTCGTATACCTTAGCTACAATCTTTACGGCCTTTTTGCGCCCATTACTACCTTTTTTCTTTCGGGCAGTAATACGCTGTTTTTTGGCTAGTTTTTTTTCATACTTAGCCAAATGTTTGGGATTACTGAACTTAGAGGTCTTTTCGCCATCATAGGTGATCGCAAAATCTTTGATGCCCAAATCAATACCGATCACCTTCCCATCAGTGGATGACTTTACATGGTCACCCTCATACTCCACTAACACAGAAGCGTAATACTTACCAGAAGGGTCTTTACTGACTGTCACCGTTTTGATTTCCCCGTCTAATGGTCGATGGATTACTGCTTTGACAATGCCCAGTTTTCCAGGGAATTTCAAATAATTACCAACTTGTTTTACGTTTTGGGGATATTGAATTGATTGGCGATGATGATATGATTTGAACCTAGGATATTTAGCTCTACCTTGGCCTATGGCCACGCT
>NZ_JAAHHZ010000140.1:0-14855 GCF_010672005.1 Moorena sp. SIO4A5
GTTGGGCTGTGGTGGTTGTCGGCAGGAATACTCCATCAATTCTAAATGCTAGTTGTTTGACTTCCACAGAGGCGAATTGATAAGCTTGTGCTTCTGTAGGGGAATGGTTAATTAATTCAAAGAAGATGCTGGGAAACGATTGGAACAGGCGATAGAATATGGTATCGGTTTTCACATTTAGGTCATTACTTAACTATAGCTATACCTATAGTAACATTAATCGTAATGGTAATGATAATGGTTAATAGGGAATGGGTAATGTAGTTAAACCAGACACAAGCAGGGAACCCGCCCGTATATGGATGTATACTTGAATCTAGGAAACAATTCCTTACCCTAGAGACTGTTGTTTGTAAAATCACACAGAATCAGACCTCAAAAACGGCTGCCTAACTCCCATAACCTATTACCTATTACCCATTATCTAAAAAAAATGATTCAACACTTACTATCCCAAATCAGCGAGCAGCTTAAGCAACAACTAATTCAAGACATCTCTACACCTCAAATAGAAATTGTTGCTCAACCCATTACCGAATCACCAACAACACTACCACACATCAGCATCTATCCCGGTAAATGGGAAATTTCCTCAACATTTAGATCAACCCATCCACAACAGTTACATCCGGAGCAACAAAACCCCACAATAATTACTACATCCAGGGAATTTAAACAAGAGTTTTTTATCGATATCTACGACGCTGACCTAACTAACTTAGAAAAATTGGCTTCCCTAACTACAGGGATTATTTTAAATAACTACAAAGAACTAATCGAAAATTATAATTTATCAACAGCTAACAAGTATCAAGCTCAACAAACATTTACAAGCCACACGATTAGCCAAATTACTATCCTTGAAGGTAGCTACGATTATCTGAATAATACCCCTAAGCTTCAACTAAAATGGCAAGTTATCGGTCAAGTCAACTTTAGCAAGACTATCACAGAATTTGAGCGTCCGATTGCAGAAGTTGAAATTAATCAAACTGTAAGCAGTCAGCGGTCAGCGGTTAGCTGAAAACAAGGGAATCGGGAATCGGGAATCGGGAATCGGGAATCGGGAATTGGTGGCACAGGCTTCGACTTATTAGCTGTTCGCGTAGCGTGCGCGTAGCGCTTAAGCTGATAGCTGATAGCTGTTCGCATAGCGTGCGCGTAGCGCATTAGCTTACGGTATTCTTTGAAAGAGACGCTACGCAAACGCTTTTTTTTATTACCTCTAAAACTTACCCAAAAATATTTTTAAAAACCCTTGACAAATCAAAATATAATCATTACAATAATCAATATAAAGCAACAATGATTTCAAGTTTCGACTTATGTCAAAAAAAATTAACCAAAACCTCAAGAAACAACCTGTTGAGCACACTCTAAAAGGTCCTCGTCAAGCCGTAATCTATAGTATGCAAAGGTTTTATTCCCTTGGCTATGGGGAGATTGCCGACTGGAGCCCTCTGGAGCCTACTGAAACGCCAGGAGAAGTGAAGACAACCATGATGAAGTATTGGCTGTTGCCATAACACCTTAAATTTCTGGGGGGGCTTCCCCCCAGAGCCTTGGCTCCGGTCTGGTCCCGTAGGGTGGCCGAAAGACCAAGGTCAATCAAATAGGATCACATCAGTTTCGGTTTGGGAACTAAGTGACATAAGTCATTTAAATAGCCGTGGATAATATTTCTACGGCTATTTTTTTTACAACTTACCCACTCAGCAATATTTAATGAGGACATGCTAAAACAGGGTTGGTATTCACCATAGTTATATGCAGCTTGTGCTGACAAGCATTATCTATGCCAAATCTGACCCTGGAAAGGAATCCCTGTGTCTTAGTTGTAGAAAACGATCAAATATTGGCGGAACGGCTGAGTCAGGACTTGAAAGAAGCAGGTTATCATACCGTCATTGCCCTTGATGCCGCCATTGCTTGCCATCAAGCTTGTGAACTCCAGCCAGCAATGGTGGTTGTGGATAGAGCCCTTTCAGGAGAATCAGGGCTGAGATTATGCGATCAGCTCAGACGTGAAGGCTCTCGCGTACCTGTAATCATGCTGATGGCTCATGACCGAGTAGAGGATCGAGTGGCTTGTATAGAAGCAGGGGCTGATGATTATTTCCTTAAACCCTATCGTACCGAGCCATTTGTAAAAATGGTGCGCCTTTATCTAGAGCCAAAAACAGGAGGCTCCGAGCAGCTTAGGTTTGGAGAACTAACGTTAGACCTAAGCCAGCGTAGAGCAATGCGCAATGGACGGGTCATTGATTTGACCATGAAAGAGTTTGAACTGCTCAAGTATTTGATCAGCCATCCGAGGGAAGTATTAACTCGCGAACAAATTTTGGAAAATGTTTGGGGTTATGACTTTATGGGAGAGTCCAATGTCATCGAAGTCTATATTCGCTATTTACGTCTCAAGATTGAAGATGAAGGTGAAAGGCGATTAATCCAGACGGTGCGTGGTGTTGGTTATGTGTTGCGGGAGGCTTAGGGTTGTGGGGTTGAAGGTTGTTCGCGTAGCGTGGCCAAAGGCCAAGGTTGAAGGTTGAAGGTTGTTCGCGTAGCGTGGCCAAAGGCCAAGGTTGAAGGTTGGAGGTTGAAGGTTGGAGGTTGAAGGTTGGAGGTTGGAGGTTGGAGGTTAGAGGTTAGAGGTTAGAGGTTGGAGGTTAGAAGTTGGAGCTTGAACGGTGTTGGGTGAAACTATACTAGTGGCTGAGTAACCAATCAATGCCATGGTTCGCACTTCCCACTCCCGACTCCCGACTCCCGACTCCCGACTCCCGACTCCCGACTCCCCACTTCATACTTGATACTTGATACTTGATAATAGGGAAAAGGGCTATGAAGTTTCAAATCACTCTATGTTCAATAGCACTAAGTATTTTACTGATGGGCTGTTCAGCAGGGTCAGTTCCAGAAGACACTATAAATAGTAACTCTGTCAAATCTGGTCAACCGCCAGCAACAGCGCCATCAGTATCACAATCACCAACCAAATTAGGTCAAATGTTACCAATTTCTGCTGAAGCTGAAATCGCAGGTGAGCGGATTTCGCTGGAAGTGGCACAGACCCGTGAGCAAAAGGCAATGGGGTTGATGTATCGCCTATCTCTAGCACCGGATCGGGGCATGTTATTTGGCTTCTACCCACCACGACCTGTCAGCTTTTGGATGAAGAATGTTAAAATCGAGCTGGATATGGTCTTTCTAAGAAATGGGGAAGTAAAAGCGATCGCAAAATCTGTCCCCCCCTGCGAAACCGATGAATGCCCTACCTATGGTCCAGGAATGAAAATTATTGACCAAGTGATTGAACTTCGTGGCGGACGTGCGGCTGAACTGGGTCTGAAAGTAGGTGACCAGGTAAATGTCAAATTTCTGGATGGGAGTACTACCGCACCTAACTAATATAGCGCTACGCGCAAGTTAGAAGTCAGAAGTCAGAAGTCAGAAGTAAGCGATTACTTACGTTTCGGATCTATAGTTAAATGCTTACCTCTGTCGTGGGGCTTCTGGCGGATTAAGCTAAATTAGGGTAATCTTTCCTAAGACAGATGTAAAAATCTCGCAAATGACTATACCCTTGATTACTAATGGCTACCCTTGACATAATTAATCAAGGTTGGGAAAACAAGGGTAGGGGTGACGCTACTGAGTCTTAGCGGTGAATCGCTAAGTTGATGGTGTGAGAGAGTAGTCAGTTATAGCGTACGCCAGCCAAAGTTTTTAACTTGACAGACGCTTGTCACTCAAGCGCCTTAGGGAGTGTGTATTTAAAACTGTCGAATTTTGCTTGACTTAACCATATGAGCTACCAGGGTCTTGCCAACTCACTGTGTTGGCAAGGTCTAGGGGTGATGCTAGTAGGGTATTTCATCTCGATACTGGAAAGAAAGCGATGCAGCGCCGACCTGCGGGGGTTTCCCCCATGAGCGACTGCATCAAGACACATAATATTGCTGTTCTAGGTTGACGAAAATCTCAGGTTGGCAGTGATTTAGGACACAGGTAATCAGCCTTGTAACCCTGAAAATTTACACAGGGGTACTAGAGTGCTAGTCCTGTCATCCTAAACCCTAGTCGGGTGATGATTGGGAAAGTTAACTCTTTTCCTATGGGATTAATTATCCTTAAAACCTGAAAATTCCTGACTGTTTCTATGTCAGTTATAACCGACGCTTGTAATTTCCTAGTGGACAGATGAGATAGTGGCTACTGATGGTTTACACATTCAGATTACTAATTCCAAAATAGAGCCTATTAAAGGAGGTGAAAGACAACTAATGGCACCAAAAACCTATACAAAATTCTTGCATTTTCTCCAAGAAGAGTTAGCAATTTCAAGAGATTCAATTGCGATCGCACAACGACACCGGGAACAAGATCCAGGACTTTGGCCAATGATTCTTTGGCAGTATGGTTTGGTAACTCTGGAGCAATTAGATAAAATTTATGACTGGTTGGAAACAGCCTAAAACCTGATCAATCAATCAGGGAGGAGAGACAAACTATGTCTAAGGAGCTATGTCTTTGGGTTAAAATATCCCTCAGACAAATTTATAATTCTACTTTGTCCTTAACTATTTATCCCCTTATCAAAAAGAGCGATTTCATAAGTGACTCGCTCTTTTTGTTAGATCTTGGCTATCCCAATGTAACTATCAATGTAACTATTCAGCCTACCGCTATCCGCTATCAGCCATTAATAGTATGCCTTTAGCCCTTCAGCTAACTGCTAATAGTTCAATGCTTACAATGAAAGTCCACATGAACTATAGCGGGTTCTAACCTAATGAGGTACACAGGATTTTTTCCCTGTTCCCGATTCCCGATTCCCGATTCCGGATTCCCGATTCCCGATTCCGGATTCCCGATTCCGGATTCCCCATTACCTATTACCTATTACCTATTACCTATTACCCAAAAATTTGTACCTCACCTAATTGAAAACTGCTATAGTCATAATGGGTAGTAAGATAACTAATGGGGTGGAAGTACTTTGAAACGAACAATCGTAATACTCGGTTTTGGATTAATCTTAGGAATTTTTATCTCACAGTTTGTTCCACCCGCCACAGCTTCTATAACTGTTGTAGAATCCCGGATTGCTTCTGTTGAATCTGAGATAACTAACTTGAGATTTAAAATCAATCAGTTAGAGTCTCAGTTACGTCAGGTCAGCCAGTCAATTCCTGACAGTAATCGACCCAGTCAACACCACATACAATCACCAACTGATACCTATAGCAGGGTAGACCCTGAGCACCCAATGTTTAAGCGTCTCGCTACCTTAGTAATAGAACTCAAGGAACGGGTTAATCGATTAGAAGAAGAGGTATTACCAAAAGAATGAAGAATGAAGAATGAAGAATGAAGAATGAAGAATGAAGAATGAAGAATGAAGAATGAAGAATGAAGAATGAAGAATGAAGAATGAAGAATGAAGAATGAAGAAGGAAGAAGGAAGAAGGAAGAAGGAAGAAGGAAGAAGGAAGAAGGAAGAAGGAAGAATGAAGAAGGAAGAAGGAAGAAGGAAGAAGGAAGAAGGAAGAAGGAAGAAGGAAGAAGGAAGAAGGAAGAAGGAAGAAGGAAGAAGGAAGAAGGAAGAAGGAAGAAGGAAGAAGGAAGAAGGAAGAAGGAAGAATGGAAAATTCTAAATTCTAAATTCTAAATTCTAAATTCTAAATTCACTTTGATGCTAGTTGATCAGCCCAGCGAGTTGTTTCTGGTAATCGATACTTAGATGTGCAGCGCAACACATAATCAATTGCTGTGGGTAAGCTGATGCGATGACCAATGGAAACATAGACTGGCTTAACTCCAGTCCGAGTACGCACAACGGCTCCAATGATTTCTCCATCATGGCTCAGCGGTTGCCAATTACCTTTGTTTTCGGGCAAATCCTCATGATCACCAATGAATCGGGACTTAGCCACACCAATGGTGGGAATATCTGTCAGTACCCCCAGATGGCAGGCAAGACCAAAGCGACGAGGATGGGCAATGCCCTGACCATCACACAAAATTAAGTCAGGGATAATGCTAATTTTTTCCAAAGCATCCAGTAATACAGGGACTTCTCGGAATGATAGGAAGCCTGGTACATAGGGAAAGGTAGTGGGTCTGGATGCGATCGCATTTTCCCTCAGCTGCAAGTCGGGAAAGCTTAAAACTGCTACTGCTGCCTGTGATATAGCGCCATCCTCCTCAAAACCTACATCTACACCCGCAACATACTGCACTTCCCCCAACTGATCTTCAAAAATTACCTCAGGTTGTAGTTGTTGTTGAATTGCTTTAGCTTCTTCACTATTGACTGGCCAAGGGTGGCGTTGTTGGATGTCCATAGTAATTTTATTTTTGGTACGTGGAAATTTTCCATTCCCTGGCGCAACATAAACGATGATTAATTATAATCAATTAATTAATTAACTAGATTTGGTCTCACTGAGATCAAAACGCTGGCGCAAGATAAATTCTGCGATCGCTAAATCAACTGGGGTAGTTACCTTCAAATTCGTCTCCTCCCCTTCCACAATCTTGACTGGCAAGCTGCACCGTTCAAACAAAGCGGCATCATCCGTAACTTCCCAGCCAGCCTTACGTCCTTGGTCATGGCACTGTTTCAACAACTTCACCTCAAATCCCTGGGGTGTCTGTGCTGCCCACAATCCCTTCCGATCCGGTGTATCTTGAACAAGATTGGCTTCATCCACTACTTTAATGGTATCCTTAACAGGCACAGCGGCAATTAGACCGGGACAATCCATTAAGACTTCGGCACACCGTGCCAGTAACTCAGGGGTAGCTAAGCATCTAGCACCATCGTGAATCAACACCCTTTCGGCTTCTGCTGGTAAAGCCTGCAAGCCATTATAGACAGATTCTTGCCGTGTTTCCCCCCCCTCAATCAACTCCACAGGTTTAGATAGGGCAAGTTCAGCTAGAATTGCTTTAAACTCTGGCCAGTCATAGGGTTGTCCCATGATCCCAATCCAGCTTATACTACTGGCTTTCTCTGCTGCTAGCAGTGTCCAAGCCAGTATTGGTTTACCTAGAAGTGTTAAAAGAAGCTTATTGCGATCGCTCCCCATCCGTCGTCCCATTCCGGCTGCTGGAATTAATAAATGCACGATTTTCTACCTCTTAGCTGCTGCTTCATGCCTGAGCTTAGGATAATATGCCCTCGATAGAATTCAGAATTAGTCCTTCCAGCGTCAAGTTAAAATTAATCTGATCCGTAAGCTCAAGCAATTTGAGATGAGAATACTAGCCCTTGTTCCTGGTGGAATTGGCGACCAAATCCTGTTCTTTCCCACCCTCTCACAACTAAAACAGTATTATCCCAAAGCTGAGATTGACGTTATTGTGGAACCGCGAGCCAAGGGGGCTTATCGGGTTTGTCAGTCAGTCGATGAAGTTCTAACCTTTGATTTTAAAGACCGCAATGGTCTCGCAGATTTTGGTAACTTGTTGGGAGTGATCCGCGATCGCGAGTACGATGCTGCCATGACCCTAGGACGTCGGTGGTCAGTTGGGCTGTTGCTCTGGATGACTGGTATTGTGCGTCGAATTGGTTACCAAGCTGGTTCAAGGGATTTGTTTTTTACCAACCCTGTGCCCCTAAAAACTGAGCAGTATGCTGCCCATATGTACCATGACTTACTACTAGGTTTCGGTATTAACGTTCCTTGTCAAGAACTCGCTGTTAGGGTTCCCAAATCAGATATTGAATGGGCAGAAGCTCAACAGCAACAGCTAGAGATTCCAGAAATTGGCTACATTCTTATTCATGGCGGTTCTAGTCAACTCGCTCTGTCCCAAGGAATTGATAAAATCTACCCAGTTGAGAAATGGCAGAAGATTGTTGAAGACATTCGCCAAAAACAACCAGATCTGCCCATTGTCTTGCTAAAAGGGCCAGAGGATGCAGAATGGTGCCAGGCGATGATGGAGTACCATCGTGACCTCAAGGTTACTGCTCCAGAAGATATTGGTAAATTGTCAGCCATGATTGCCGGTGCTAATTTGATGCTGTGTACCGATAGTGCACCGATGCATCTAGCTGTAGCTGTTGGTACTCCTACCATTGCCTTGTTTGGTCCGACAGAGGCAAACAAACTACTACCTGCCAAGGAGGGGGTATACGGTATTCAATCACCTACCGGTCGGATTGCCGATATCAAACCGGAAACTGTATTAGAGCAAATTTGGGGTAGCTAGTATACCAGTATGTCTTGAGGAAATCATCAGCCGCTTTTCTCTTTTCCCCAAACTCTGTTTAAGATGGGAAGCTGACGCTATAGGGGTTGATTAAGATAGATCATCAACCCGATGTGGAGTTATACTTTGCACAGGTACTTTGCGCAGGCATAAACTGCCCTTTGATAGTATCTCTTCTCCAACTATAGCGTTTATTATACTTATCAGCCCCGGCTCCATCTACCCATCTCCCCATCAATCTTCTTTATGATGGGTATTCAACCGGACTTAATATCACCCCCTGAAGTCTCGATCAGATCAAACAAAGTATCATCAAGTTCATAGCCGAGTAACTGAGCCATCGACTTGAGGCGGGATGGGCTCTGTATACCCCACTCCTTTAACCACTGACTTAGTACAAAGATTTTCTGCATCACGAAGATTTCTAAGGCTTCAGAGTTGTACTGGATGCCTTCTGTACGATTAAATTGGTGAGGCACTAGCATAGCAGTATAGCGGACGAATTCCCCAGATTTCCAATCTAGTAGAAAAGGTAACCAGGGATAGGTAGCATCCAAGCGCACAAACCATAACCGCACCTCTGGGATTTCTGAGAATTCCCGAGGATCCTCAGGATCGCAATCAAAATCAATCTTAAAGCCTAGCTGCTGCTCATAGTTTGCGATCGCACCGTCTTGCAGCCACCCTTCAATCACTGTCTGAGCTGGAGACAAGTCTAAGGTTTGGAAATGGTTAGTATTTAAGGAAATGATTGTAGTCACGCAATAGTTCCAATATCAATAAAATCAGTCAAGTCTTACACTATTTTCTCCTGCTAGGCATTTCCGTGCTCAAACACCTAGATGTTGCACATATTTTGATCAACTACTACAATAGAGTCAGCAGGTTTTACTGGGAAGTTGGTGACTGCCAATAGTGTTTTTTGATCTATGCTCATTTATATAAGGGAACTAATCGGATTGGCGGCAGTAGACTGGGAAAATACCCAGAAACTTCAAGCGAGATTCGACGGTGCCCACCTGGTTAGCCAGGTCATAAACTGAGGTAAGACGGCTTCTTGGTGAACCTGTAGGATCAGAAAATGTGGTCTTAAGGATGTGCAACTAGTGATCGGCAACTGGTAAGTAATAACCATTACACAGGAATTGGCTGAAAAGCAATACATCTAGTTCATAGCATTAGTTAAGCAGTAGAACTAAGTATTTTAACCATAAGTATTTTAGCCATAAGTGTTTTAGCTTATACTTAGGGCGACGACCGAAGGAAGAACTCGCGTTACCTATACTCATGAGCTATTAGCTTCCTGGGAAGCTAATAGCTAGACTAGTAAAGAGGTGTGAGTGTAAATCAAAACTATTCAAAATTCGGTGTTATCATAGCTACTTACAGCGCTCGGATCACTATCACGCTTAGAGCCAAGTAAATCAAGGCGCTCTACTCGGATCACAGGTTGTGAGCGATCAGCTCCGGTGGTGCGATCGCTCCAAGTGTCAATTTTCAAAGACCCTTTTACACCAATTAAGCTACCTTTACGCACATAATTAGCAGCTACTTCCGCCGTCTTCCCCCAAATCTCTAAGTTGAACCAGTCAGGCTGATCACTATTGCGTGTCCGTCGTCTCACTGCCAGGGCCAGTTTACACAATACACCGCCAGACTCAAAATACTTAACATCTGGGTCTGTACCTGCACGACCGACTAAATGGACAACATTGAGACTCATAGTTATATTGGTACTTTTGTACTGATTATGGCTCTACAATAGCAGATTGAGCTGGTGTATAACAATTACTAACTTATTTTAAGACTTATTTTAAGTGACCGAAGCAAGTCAATCATCCAGAGTATTCTAGTCAACTTGAGCTTAACTTGAGCCGGTGAAACCGTTATGTATTTGCAGCTAGGTGTATTTGCAGAAATTTCTTCCAAATAGTATCCGGAGAATCATGATCACCTAGTGTACTAGCGTACTAGACTAACTGGAAAAAACATAATAGAATCCACCTCAGTTACAGTTCCGGTGCAATTTCGGTTGTACACAGCATTTTGTGAGGCGTAGAAACTAGTGAGTATTTTGAATCACTTTTCCCTGTCACGGGACATGGGTATAGACCTGGGTACAGCTAACACCTTAGTCTATGTATCTGGTAAGGGCATTGTTCTTCAAGAGCCTTCTGTGGTTGCCATTGATCAAGACGAAAAGCTTCCTCTAGCCGTAGGCGAAGAGGCAAAAAAGATGTTGGGAAGAACCCCAGGTAATGTAGTTGCCCTACGTCCTTTACGGGATGGTGTGATTGCCGACTTCGATACCGCTGAACTGATGCTGAAGCACTTCATCCAGCGGGTAAACGAAGGCAAAGCCCTAGTTTCACCTCGGATTGTGATTGGTATCCCTAGCGGTGTCACAGGTGTGGAACGACGAGCCGTCATGGAAGCCGCATTACAGGCTGGTGCTAGAGAAGTTAGGTTAATTGATGAACCAGTAGCAGCAGCCATTGGTGCTGGATTACCTGTAGCAGAACCAACCGGTAACATGATTATTGATATCGGTGGAGGCACCACTGAGGTAGCAGTTCTCAGTTTGCAGGGAACAGTTCTAAGTGAATCAGTGCGTGTGGCGGGAGATGAACTGAGTGAAGCGATTACTCAGTATATGAAAAAAGTCCATAACCTAGTGATTGGGGAACGGACAGCAGAAGACATCAAAATCCGCATTGGCTCAGCCTATCCAACACCTGAGGATAATGAAGCTGCCATGGAGGTGCGAGGATTACACTTGCTGTCTGGCTTACCACGAACTGTCACGATCAAACGACCAGAGATTCGTGAAAGTATGGCAGAACCCCTTTCTGTTATTGTTGATGCTGTTAAGCGCACTCTAGAACGGACTCCCCCCGAGCTAGCGGCTGATATTATTGATAGAGGTATTATGCTGGCGGGTGGTGGTGCTTTATTGAAAGGATTAGATACACTTATTAGTCATGAAAGTGGCATTGTCACCCATGTGGCAGCTGATCCCCTCAGCTGTGTTGTTTTGGGAACTGGTCGAGTATTAGAGAACTACAAACAGTTAGAGCGGGTGTTTAGTGGGCGTTCCCGTAATATGTAGTGGTCAGCTATTAAACATCAACCTTAAAGAGTATTTTTCTTAAATATATGAAGAGTGTAGATTGAGTGTGGCTAGTGTAAAAACTTACTGGTTAGCCAAAATCTGACTATTTTATGGATAGGCTATGTACATGCTGCGTCGCTGGTGGGGGAGACATGGAGTAGCAATTATGCTGGGGAGTCTTACCCTCATTGCTGCTTGGTTACTTAGAAGAACTCAGGGTGCAACAATTTTTGAAATCTATCAATTGATAAGCCGCCCTTTTCAATCGCTACCTGCTAAAGAAGAAAGCCTCTCTAATGCGCGGACACTGGAACTACAACAGCAGGTAGAGGAACTCAAAACTCAAAACCAGAAGCTAAAAGAGCTGTTAGGTTATAAAAAAACCCAGAATAAACTAAGAATTGTTGCGCCTGTTGTGGGACGTAGCGCTGATAGTTGGTGGCAAGAAATCATTCTGGGAAGAGGGAGTGAAGCTGGGATCAAAAAGGGCTTCGTTGTTATGGCACCTGGGGGTGTAGTGGGTAGAGTCGTTAGCGTGACACCCCACACCAGTCGTGCCTTGCTGATCAGTGACCCCACTAGTAAGGTAGGTGCCGTGATCAGCCGTAGCCGTAGCATGGGTTTTTTGGGTGGACAAGGAACTAATCGGGCAATAATGCAGTTTTTTGATAAACTGCCAAACGTGCGTCCTGGTGATGCTGTGGCTACCTCCAGTGTCAGCCAGCTTTTCCCAGCTGGTTTACCCCTAGGACGTGTAGAGTCTGTTATTCTTGACAAAAGTCCAGCGCCAGAAGCGATTATTGAGCTGACAGCCCCGATGAGTTATCTGGAGTGGGTGATTATTCATCCAAATGACCCATGACCTATGACTAATGAACCATGACTAATTAACCATGACCAACACGTCTGAGTTTTCTATTTGGGTTCGTCGCACAATCAATTGGGCAGTGACTGTTAGTTCAGTTATCCTCTGCTCAATATTATTACTGACACGTTTACCGGGAATGGAATTACTGGGAATTGCTCCCAACTGGCTGTTGATTTGGGTTGTGGCCTGGAGCATTAAACGCACAGCGTTTCAAGGAGCATTTGCAGGGTTGGTATTGGGATTAGTGCAAGATGGTATGACATTCCCTGAGCCTACCCATGTCTATAGCCTTGCCATCGTGGGGGTCTTGACTGCTCTAATTCAAAAGCAACGGTATATTCAGGAAGATTTTATTTCAGTAGCTTTAATTGTCTTTGGCATGGCGATTGTTGGGGAAACAGTGACTGCTATTCAGCATAGTTTTCAAGGCTCTCGCCAATTAGCACAAATCTGGACAGACCATCAGCGTATTGCCATCTGTTCTGCCATTCTCAGTAGTCTTTGGGCACCAGTCGTCTACTATCCACTCAATCGATGGTGGCAGTGGTGCAATTCAATGGAGGAATCCTAATGCTTTATGAAGGTTGTTCGCGTAGCGTGGCCGAAAGGCCAAGGTTTAAGGTTAGCAGGTTGAAGGTTGAAGGTTGAAGGTTGAAGGTTGAAGGTTGAAGGTTAACAGGTTTAAGGTTTAAGGTTAACAGGTTTAAGGTTAGCAGGTTGAAGGTTAACAGGTTTAAGGTTAACAGGTTGAAGGTTAACAGGTTTAAGGTTAGCAGGTTGAAGGTTAACAGGTTGAAGGTTAACAGGTTTAAGGTTAGCAGGTTGGAGGTTTAAGGTTAGCAGGTTATGGCTCTACCGCACCTAGTATCGATAAAACCGCGCTTATTGCTCACTAATTTATGATTGGGCGGTTGATTTATAAAAAATTATTCGATCAAAAACTAAAACTCCCGCTCAATCAGGATTATACTAATTATTTTATAACAGTGTCTTGATCCAAAGCGCGAGTGAGGGAAACGCCTGTAGAGCCACTGCATCGCTTTTACAGAGCAAGTTCGGTAGAGCCAACAGCTCTAGAAATTTCTAATAGATAAGAGGTGGCACAAAGTAGGTCGCTAGAGATATGAGTGGGTTCAAACCGCTTGAGATATGATTCAGAACGAATGCCACAGGTAAGAGCTATGGTGGGAATTGAGAGGGCTTGTCCTGCGAGAATATCGGCTTCTGTATCACCAATCATCCAAGCAGATACGGACGGTTCAGCCAGCGGAGATTGTTCGGTATAGGAAGAAGAACAATGCTCAGACAGTGCTTGTTGGAGAAGTTCCTGTTTGACCTGAGCATAGTTTTGATAAGCATGGTGGTTTTCTCTTGTCCCATAAATGCCGCTAAAAAGACGAGTTAAACCGTAATTTCTCAATATCTGTTTGACCTGGGATGTGCAACGCAATGTCACCAGAACGAGTCGGATGCCATAAGAATGCAGCAGAGCTAAGGCCCAGTTTACGTTTGGTTGCAGCTGATCTTTGTTCAATAAGGCAGATTGATTCACAATCTTGATCACACGCCCCAAGAAGAAATCGATTTGCTCTCCTCGTAACCCTGAGCGCATGGCAATTTCCTCGTCAGGGATGCGTTCTTGCTTCATTTGCCAGAACTGCTGTTTACTCATGGTCTGGATCGGTAAGGTTATACCTTGAGCTTGGTAGAACCCTTGAGTATCGGTTAGTGCTAGCTGGTAGGTGGTGTAGTAGCGATTGGAAACATCAACAATGGGACCGTCAAAATCACAGAATACGGTCAGTTGTTGCAAGTAGGGGACTGTATTTTGAGGCAGGTAAAATCGGGATAATTGCCTGTCTGGGGCAGCAACACAGTTCATAGATTAGTTCTGGGCTGGGCTGGGCTTTTTGACATACTTCTTTACAATTTACCAGCTTTAGTGTAGATTGCCACCTGCTTGAGGGGACATTGATACCATTTTGTATTCTTTGAGGTAACTATGTTAAAGGTTGACGGTTGACGGTTGATAGTTTAATTTTAACTATAAATAGTTAAATAAAAAAAGCTAACTTTTTGCCTAAGGAACTGGAGCAGCACTTAGACAAAATTAGGCAACAATTGCATTCCATGACAGCCAATTTATACTAGGATATAGAAAAAAACCTATATATATATTGATCTGTTTAATCCTGCTGTTGAGCTACTAGGGGCGTAATGAGCGAAAATATTGCTTTGAGTAGATTAATTCAAGACCCCCATCCTAATATTGGGATAAGACCACTATCTCTTTGTAGCTAGGCATGAGCTACTGTATCAATCCCCTGTGCCTTCAGCCAGATGACCCAGGGAACATGACGAATCTGGTTTGTCGCCATTGTGGCTCAGATTTGTTATTACAAGGTCGCTATCGGGTGATGCGCCTGTTAAGTGACCAAAGTGGCTTTGGTAAGGTTTACGAAGCTTACAACGGGGCAGTACCAAAAATTCTAAAAGTCCTTAAGCCAGAGCACAACTCGAAATCGAGAATTATTGAACTATTTCGCCAAGAGGCAGCTGTATTGAGCAAGCTGACTCATCCCGGTATCCCTCAAATCGATCCAGAGGGCTACTTTCAGTTTTTTCCTAGACAGAGTAAGGAGCCGCTGCATT
>NZ_JAAHHZ010000141.1:0-14739 GCF_010672005.1 Moorena sp. SIO4A5
CCCTGGTAATCGACTTTCACGAGCAGGTTCTTGATTACCAAAGTTAAACTTAAAGTTCCACCAAGCTCCACTCAGACCTAAGGAAAGGGACATTAACAGCAGCCCCAAGAGGGTAGTCTTGGTCAAGGGTTTCCACCAATCTGGCAAAGAAATCTTTAAAAGTTTCATAAACAATAATTACCCCAAGCATTACACCAGTGGGGTCAAGGCTGATCCACAACGTATCAAAACTTCATCTCATATCTTCCCATGTCAAGGTAGTTTATGATACTGTTGAGCCATTAGCTTCGGTCTTTCAGCTGGGGTCCGTGCCCATCACACCAATAACCCACTGAGCTAGCCAAGTTATCGCCCTCTCCCCCTATGCCTATCCCCTCACAAGGGTAGGTTTTTAAACATTGGGGCGAGTACTTACTTTTAATGCCTAGAAACTCCGAAAAATCTGTATCCAAATATACAATAATTTTAGAAATAATTCTCCCCATTTCCCGCTCTTCCCCTCCTGGGAGGGGTTAGGGGTGGGTTCCGACTCCCGATTCCCGACTCCCGACCCTGATTAAAAAACCTACCCCTGTAAGCTTCCTATCCCCCCATCGATTTAACTAGCGTTGAGGTGATTAGCCAAAAGTATCGTTTAGTTTAGGATGGGCAAGTCACTTAGCGCAACACTTTGGCACAAATCTTTACCTTAACCTCCAAAGTGCAACTTTCAACCTTCAACCTCTCAAGGGTAAAATAAGATGCCGATTGTTCTGCCCGAGTTAGCAGGTTAATGATTTCTAGTAACGACTTTCGCACTGGTGTCTCTATTGAGTTAGATGGATCCGTATGGCGGGTAGTGGAATTTCTCCACGTCAAGCCTGGAAAAGGTTCCGCCTTTGTTCGTACCAAACTAAAAAATGTCCAGACAGGGAATGTTGTAGAGAAAACCTTCCGGGCTGGGGAAACAGTACCCCAGGCAAACCTGGAAAAACGTGCCATGCAGCATACCTACAAAGATGGCGATGAATATGTCTTCATGGATATGGAAAGCTTCGAGGAAACTAGTCTAAGTGAATCCCAGATTGGCGATCGCTGCAAGTATCTCAATGAAGAAATGGAAGTGAACATCCTCTTCTGGAACGACCAGATTCTAGAAGTAGAACTGCCCAATTCTGTAGTGTTGGAAGTAGTCGATACCGATCCTGGTGTTAAAGGTGATACCGCTACTGGCGGTACCAAACCAGCCAAGGTTTCAACAGGAGCTCAGGTGATGGTTCCTCTATTCATTTCCATAGGAGAGCGCATTAAAATCGATACCCGTAATGATTCTTATCTTGGTCGCGAGTAAATTGTTTTGATGCCCTGATTTGATGCCCTGAATAGATCATGGCAATCAAGATAATGGACTCACCTGACTACTAAGGCAAAATAATGCCAAAAAATCTTAACCCTTAGCCTTTAGCCCCAAGACCCTAACCTCTTTTTAAAAATTGTGGCATTAGACATCAATCAACTTCGTGATCTGTTAGCTGCTATTGCTCAAACCGATATTACAGAACTGACCCTCAAGAGTGATGATTTTGAACTCACAGTGCGTAAAGGGGTCAGTATCACCCCTACTAGTGATTCCGGTGAAGCTAGCACTCCTTATCAAGCTGCTGGCTCCGTAGGGGTTCCCATCTCTGGCTCCACTATACCCACTGCTCCCACACCAGTACTAGAGGTAGCCTCAACACCAGCAGCAACAGTCCCATCAGTACCTCCACCAGGGGTAGATCAAAAGTGGGAGGAAATTAACTCACCCATGGTCGGGACATTTTACCGCGCTCCTGCTCCTGATGAAGACCCCTTTGTGGAGGTAGGGGAACGCATTAGTGCTGGTCAAACTGTTTGTATTATTGAAGCTATGAAGCTGATGAACGAAATTGAAGCAGAAGTGAGTGGACAAGTAATGGAAATTTTGGTAAAAAATGGAGAACCAATAGAATATGGTCAAGCACTAATGCGGATTAAACCTGACTAAGGATTACTCCTTAGATAGGTTTGACAGATGTCAAGCTAATAATAGCTGCTAGAAGCGAAAATAGGTTTGCTGGGCATGGGAATTAGAGGTCTGCCAACGTATATTTATGTGCCGCAGCGTCGGTTGACAAATTTTCATCCAACGCTAGTGAGCAACTGCTCAAAGCAGTCTAACCTGGGAAACCTCTAGAGTGGGAAGTTTTGATTGACATCTTGGCGAGTCAGTGGTTGATCAAGCATTAAGCCTTCTCCACCTAAAACCTCTAGTTGTTTCCCATCTACCTCAATCCATACCTGAGTATTGGGGTCTAAACTGCTGGCTGTATAAACAACTTGCGCCAGACGACCGCTCATGGAGCTACTGCCGCCACCAACGGTAAATTCCTGGGACAAATCTACATGAACACCATCACTTTTGAGAGAAACACCCCGTAGTTTTGTACCTTGGGGAATAGTGGTCGTAAATGTGCCATTGGTCGGTCCAGCCAATAAACCCTCGAATGCGCTCTCTAATATCTGACCTTTGTTAAGGGTCTTATTATTTAAGGGAATTGAACTAGGAATTAAAACAATTTGGTTATCAACATCATTGAGCCAATAGACCTGAATTTTTTCCTTAGTTGAGGGTTTTTCAGTTGTGGGTTGTATAGTCTGAGATGACTTAGGTGTAGATGATTGGGGTGTAGTTGTCACAGGCACTTCTGGGGAAGATTGCTGTGAACGCCATGCCCACCAGGTACCTCCACCTCCTGCTGCTAAGACTAGGATGGAAATACTGGCAATCACACCGAGAGGAATACCACGATCGTCTTGTTGGTCATGCATAATAACTGATTAATCAAAAGGTTGATTTACGGTAATTTGATTTACTATGATCAGATAGGACTAGTGGCACGAAACCAAATTGAATTTTTGAGACTTCATCCTTGATATTTCATCCTTCATCTTTGATATTTCATCCTTAACACGGTTTACTCCTTGATCCGGACAAATGCTGCTAATTCTAATTCACTAGGACTTAACTCAAATTGTAAGATTCGGGCTGTGATGCCTTCATCTTCAATATTACTGAGATTTAAGCGCTGGCTGAGACTACCAACAAATAACTTGATTAACTGAGGTGGGAGTGGGTTCCCATCAACCGACAACTTTGGTTCAATTAGCTGTATGCTTTTCCCGGTCAGGATGCCCACACCGGAGTTTAAGATAATCTCTAGGGGTTGATTATCTCCTTGCTGCAATGTCACTTGTAAATAAATACGGTTGTCATCTAGAAAGTCTACTTGTGAGTTCAGTAGTTTATAACGCCTACTGCCACGACTGATCACAGCATTGATCAAATCGTTTAATTGTTCTCTAACTTCCGGCGACTCTAGAGCTTGGTTAATATCTGACTCGGTTAAAACTAGACGCACTCCAGCTTGTAGCGGTTGCCTCAGAGAGTTCGCTAGTGAGTCTTTACCACCTTTACGGACGTTCTCTATATCAAGGTCAATCGGATCAGTTTCTAGTTCCAAGACACCAATCCGGATATCTGGCGTCAGCCATAAGCCCTTACCAGCAATTAAAACCTGGTCTACTTTGCCTGGCAAAATTTGGTAATTGGGAGTGTTGTTAACTCGGACTTGCAATTGCTCGACCTGGGAAAGCTGGGAGCGGATATTGCTTTCGATCACCTTGTCGAGGATGAAACCCACCCCAGAAACCACAGTGATTAAGCCTGATAGGAATATGGTCAAAAATTCCATGGAAAAAAAAAGGCACAACGTTAAGAGTGAGGTGAGGCAAGGAGGGCAGTTAAGGGAGATAGGGTAGGTGTAAGTAGTAGGACAAAATTAAAGTTAACTGTTAAGACTTGGGAACGATAAACTTGCCTATCAGGCAATAGAAGGGGATTCAATGCCTTCACAGGTCTTACACAATTCTTACACATGTCTTAACACAGTTAACTGAATCAGGACTTACGCACCAAGACCGTTAAAACCCGGTTTCTGGTTGTCTTGATGCAGTCGCTCATGGGGGGGACCCCCAAGACCGCGCTGCATCGCTATACATCAAACGCTGAAATCGGTGTAATTACCGTTAATAACCAGGTTGGTGGCGTAAGTGCTGTTTATTTCTATCCAGGTACTTACCAGAAAATTCCCTCTTAATCTTATCCCAAAACCCAGTTGAACAACCCTGTGCTAAGAGCTCCACCACAATTCCAATTTCCATGGAAACACTATAAAGTCAGGCATAAATTGTGATAGCAAACAACCCCACACCAAGCTTTTACGATGGTGTGGAGCTTTGAGAAGATTTTGTTAACTCTGGTCAACGGTCAACGGTCAACGGTCAACGGTCAACCTTTAACCTTCCACAGAGTTTTTATATGAATCCTGCGGCAGCACTAAGGCTTTGAGGCACCTTACCGTTAGTGTGGTGAGTTTTTCCATTGCCATTACGGGGCTGGATTACTCCATATCCGCCATGATTGCGTTCATAGATTACATTAATCTCCCCGGTTTTAATGTTCCGGAACATATAAAAATCGTGGTCTACTAGCTCTAGTTGTTCCAAGGCTTCCTCTACAGTCATTGGGGGCATGGCAAAATACTTCATACGCACCACTTCTTCGGGTAGCTCAGGAGTGCGATCGCTAATCAGATCAACTGGCACCGATTCTTCTTCTAGTATTACCTCTGTCTTGGCCTGATTACGGGTTTTCTGGGATTGCTGCTTCTCCTTATATTTGCGCAGTTGACGATGAATCTTATCAGCCACCAGATCAATGCTGGCATACAAGTTTTCAGTCCCCTCTTGGGCACGAATCACTGTCTTATTGGCATAAATGGTTACTTCAGCTGTCTGTTTCGGGTTTATCCGAGGATTACGAGCCACCGATAGATTTATATCCACCTGATTGGTAATGTTTTGAAAATGATTGACCGCCTTTTCTATTTTTTGATGTACATAGTCACGAATTGCATCGGTGATATCGATGTTTTTACCTTGGATAACAAGCTTCATACTGACTACTCCATCTCGTAACGTTTGCGCTTGACAATAGCAGTGGAGGTTGGGGAGATCTGCTATTGGTTCATACTCTTACCCTATCACTTTGTATTCTAGAGAACATCAACTCTTGATTTCTCTTTAAATTCCTTTGCATTCGTTGACATTGATAAAATAGGGCATAGAGTATGAGATAATTGAGGATTGTGCGTAAATGTTTAATTAGTCATCAAGGCTTAGTCCCTTACACAGTGGCTTGGGAGCAACAGCGATCGCTAGTTAGTCAACGGCTCCAAGATTCCAGTTTGGATGATATTCTCCTGTTGCTGGAGCATCCACCGGTTTACACCCTAGGAAAAGGGTCGAGTATTGACTTTCTCAAATTCGATCCCAATCAGGTTAACTCGGAGGTGCATCGGATAGAGCGTGGTGGTGAAGTGACCTACCACTGTCCTGGACAGCTGGTAGGCTACCCGATTCTCAATCTCCGGTATTATCGCCAAGATTTACACTGGTACCTCAGACAGCTGGAGGAAGTTTTGATTCAGGTATTGGCTGTCTATGGACTCAAGGGTGAGCGGGTGACTGGGATGACTGGTGTCTGGCTAGAAGGATGTAAAGTTGCTGCCATTGGCATTAAGGTGAAGCGCTGGATTACCATGCATGGCTTTGCTTTGAATGTCTGTCCTGACCTTGCAGGTTTTAATCATATCGTTCCCTGCGGCATTGCGGATAAACCCGTGGGTAGTCTAGCTCAGTTTATTCCGGATCTTAATGTGGAACAGGTACGCTTAGATCTGTGTGGTAAATTTGCTGAGGTTCTTGGCGTGCAACTGATTAACCAAGGGGAAAGGGGATTTTCCTGATACCAAATAGCTAAAGTACTGCTACATATTAAAAAAAATCACCAGCTGTGGATACAGCTGGTATGGTCTACACCATTAATTAGAGATACGTCGTCATTTTCCATGAGGAAAATCCAGGCTGCGCGTTCCCAAACCGACAGCCTAAAAATTTCTGATAATTTGATCGTAACAGAGAATACGTTCTTTTTTGTAATTAAAGTTTACATTTTTTGGGTTGAGACAGATGCCATCAGGTAATGACGACCTTGATCAGGACGCCCCCAGAGGATTTGCTCGTGCTTATAAATCGCCATGCCTGGTTTAGCTCCTTTGGGCTTGTAGACATATTTGGGTTTCGTGTAAACCACTGGGACCTGTTCACTCTGACACCCCCGGCTGTTGTAAGCGGCTAGATCAGCAGCAAATTGCAAATCTGCTGGATCAGCTACTGTTCCTGGCTCTAATCTCAGTAGTACATGACTCCCAGCAATCTCTTGGGTATGAAACCAGAGGTCATAATCCCCAGCGGTACGAAATGTCAGCTGGTCATTTTGCCGATTGTTGCGACCAATCAATAATTCAAAGCCACTGGGAGTTTGATATCGATAGGGCTGTGAAACATCCGATAGATTACGACTCCTTTGAGCAGAAGCTTCTAAATATCCTTGCCCAATTAGCTCTTCGCGGATTTCCTGTAGGGTTTGTAAGTCGTCTAGAGTGTTATAGGTGTTTAGCTGAGTCAATGATGCCTCGACTTGCTCTAAATACTGTATTTCCTCTTGTACTTCTTTTAGTAATGGCTCAACCGCATCGCGAGTTCGTTTCAGTTTTTGGTGTCGCTTGTAGAGAGCTTGGGCATTTTGGACAGCATTTTTCTCAGGATTTAAGGGAATCTTGACTGGCTGGTTGGTTTCAAAGTCAGGTAGGGTGATCGATTTCATCCCTGGTTGCCAATCCTGGAGATATGCCATTAATAAGTCAGCTTTTTCTCGGGATTGATCAGCTTGGTCAGATTGCTGTAAACGTTCCTTAAAGCTAGAGGCTTTTTGCCGTAGTTTTCGTAGGTTATTATTTAGCTTCTGAGTCAGTTGGTTATGCAACCGGGCAAACTCGTGTTGATTGAACTGATTGGTGTAGTAAGAATTTAGTAAGGTTTGGATATTTTCAGCTGGTTTAACTATCCCCCAATCCATTACTGTATATCCTTGGTTTGTCCAGCCTGGCTGAAAAAGGTTAGCAGGTTTAAGGTTGGCAGGTTGTTCGCGTAGCGTGGCCTTTTGGCCAAGGTTAGCAGGTTGAAGGTTAACAGGTTGTTCGCGTAGCGTGGCCTTTTGGCCAAGGTTAACAGGTTGTTCGCGTAGCGTGGCCTTTTGGCCAAGGTTAACAGGTTGAAGGTTAGATGGTTGAAGGTTAGATGGTTGAAGGTTAGATGGTTGAAGGTTAGATGGTTGTCGGTTGGCTGTAGACAAGTTGCTAACGTTTAATAAAGTTTGTAACCATTGTTGCCAGCGTTGAAATAGGTTTTGCCAGTCGGATTCTTCTAGGGTTTCGGTGGATTGCTTTGGGTCTAAACCAGCTGCTTGTACCATTGAGCGAGCGAGGGTGGGACTCAATCCTCGATAACTTTTGAGTAACTGATGTGCTACTGCTCCTGGTATCAAACTGACTCGTTCTTGCCAGCTCTGGTAGGGTTCAGTCAAACTGGGGCTAGTGCCAGTCAGGGCTGGTGGGAGTTCGTAGGGTTGACCGGTTTGAATAGTACGGACGGTGGATTGCTGGTTACTGACTTGATGAGCAGTGGTGACAATTAGATTGTCAGCATCAGTGAGGATTAGGTTACTGTATTTGCCGATAATTTCTACATACAAATGCCAAGTCGGAGCTTCTCCAGGGCGTTTGGCAAATTGCAGGTCTAAGACTCTCTCCCAAGGGGCAATGGTTTCGATGGCAATTAGGGCGAAGCCACCTAACTGGTGCCTCAGTTGGTCACTAAAGGTGAAGGTGTCGGGAACCCGAGGGGGTGGATCTCCTATGCAAATTCGGGCAGCTTGGGGATGCCAACAAATGGTGAGCCAACCTCGACCATTTAGGGTGCGTAGGGCGATGGCAATGGTGTAGCGATCGCGTTGATAGACTTGTTCGGCACGTCCTGGTACCCAGGTAGCACGGAGCTCAGAACAAGCAGCGGTCAGGGTGGTATAGTCAACAGGTTGCATGGGCCAGGTGCCAGATCTGAGCTTGGTAGGATTCGGGTTTGAGAATGGGTTCGCCTAGCGGCTCAATGCGCGGGCATCGCATTTTGGCTTTGGCTATGCGATGGGCTTTGCCCCGCTACGCGAACGCAGTCTAGCCCAGTTCCAATTTTCAGTATTTACAATACTATTGTATTAAGTCAGGCTTAGGGCTACGATGTTAGTCGAGAAACTACCTCTTCTCAAGTCAGAGCTAACCTAGCCAGTGTCCTAGATCAAGTACAGGATGACCAACCAATTATTTTATTGTCATCAAAAATTTGCTCAAGCCTGGGAGTAGACTGAGGCCACAGTCAGGTTGATGGTCAGCGATTTCAAGTCGATTTGGGTCCATAGTCGCAAGGGCAATACTGCAGCAGAAAGGGCCGGGTTAGCTGACGTAACCTGGAGTTGGCATGACTTGATCAGCTATCGCACACTGTGCTGATCGACCACCAAATTTTCCAAATAATAATTTTTGTAAATTTGTTTCTCATAAATTAGGACAAGATCGCACCTATTGGTTATTTTTAGTATGGATTGCTTAATCAAGCAATTAAAGACGATTTTAAAAGTTAAGCTTTTTTAGTATTTAGGAGAAAGTGGATGGGAAATTTAGCTCGTTCGGCAACCCTCGGTTTGGATGCCTTTGAAGGAAACCCTTTAGAAATGCGTCCTAATCAGACTGAAGAGGATTTACAAATCATCATTAGGGCTGTTTACAAGCAAGTCTTGGGAAATGAGCATTTAATGGAAGAACAACGTCTGGAAAGTGCTGAAGCACTTCTCCGGGATGATGACATTACTGTTCGTCAGTTTGTGAGGATAATCGCTCAATCCAATTTATATAAGTCACTTTTCTTCCATTCCTCTTCTCCATACCGCTTTATTGAACTGAATTTCAAACATTTGTTAGGTCGTGCGCCTCAATCTCAACAAGAAATTCAAGACCACGTTCAAATCTATTACGAACAAGGATATGATGCTGAGATTGACTCCTACATCGATAGCGAAGAATATATTTTGAACTTTGGAGAATATATTGTTCCTTATCCTCGTAATATTCGTTCCCAAGTTGGTCTCAACAACGAAAGCTTCAATCGCATGTTTTCCTTGTTAAGAGGTTCTCCTACTAGCGACAGAAATAACAGTGCTCAATTAATTACCTCTGTCGCCTCCAATATGGCTACTCCAATCGAGCCCCTTGCTATGGGCAATGGTGGGAACTATGACAATACTGGTAAACGTTTTAAGATTACCTATTCTAGTTCCAACGACTTCGCTCGTGCGCAAAAAGTCAGCAAACAACAGATAACAGTAAGCTTTGATTGTATGTCAAAAGCATTTCAGAATATTCATGGAGTAGGAGGTAAGATTATTAGCATTACAGAGGCACTTTAAAAAGCTCCTCTGTGACCAGCAGCAATTGTCCTAGGTTACCTTAAAACTAATGATTAAATCTCATCTATCTCATCGAGATGAGATAGATGGGATTTTTTTTAATTTTTTTTCAAGAGTGGGACAGGATTGCATAATTTAACACTGGCTGGTATTTAACACTGGTATTGAACACTGGTCGCTGACCTAACTCAGCATAAATGTTTCAAGATTAATTAAAAAATTCATTCGGGCTCAACACATAAACTTACAACTTAGAAAAGATCTTGTTTTTTATGTCTAAACAACAGCTCATGGACTTTATTGTTGCTGTCAAAAAAGATGAATCATTGAAAGCACAATTAAAAGATGCCCAGCCCGAAGAAATTATCCGTATTGCCGAGCAAGCAGGATTTAAGTTCTCCGAAGAGGTTAAGGGGAGATTTAGGAATCGCTGGGCAGGAGTCTACAGCTGTCCTCAAAGGGAGGATATTAACGAGATCTGTCCAGCACTTTGTCCGCCAGGTTTTAAGTCATTAGCTGAGTACTCTCAGTCAACCTGCACCCCTTACGACAAAGAAGAAAAATATGATTTTCGTTCTGGCTTTAAATATACTAATGTAACATAGTTTAATAAATAACATAGTTTGGGGTTTGGGGATTTTCGGGACATCAAGTCCCTTAATCTCCCTGGTCTACCTCCCTACCCTGCTTACCCTGAGGGGGGTAACTCTTGCCCTTTAGTTGAATCAGCCAATCAGAGTCATTAGCACAAAGAGCGCGACCACTTGAATCACCCAAATAATCTAATGCTAATAAACAAGCATACTTTAATTTCCAAACTTTACTTTCAAGACCAGCTTTTAAATGGGGAATTGCTTGCTTGTTACCTAAGTTACCTAAAGAGATAGCAGCTGCAATTCTCGATTTGACAAATTTGTCTCCCAAATTAAGTAAGGTATCCACAAAGAGATCGTAAGCAGGTTCGTATTTCAACCAACCAAATAGTTTAATAATATGGTAGTGAGCTCCGTAATCTTCCTGAGCGTTTTCGTCAAAAGATTTTTTTAATATTTCTCCAGCATTAGGGTAAAAATCGAGCATCGCCTTACTTGCCAAATAACAATAGGCAAAATCTGTATTGTAGAGGTCTTGAATTACTCTTTCCAAACTCGGTTTTTGGGGATATTCATAAGCCATTTTAAGGTCTTGAGGATGATCCCAAATTGCTAAATCAAAACTCGATTCCATTACCGAATCATCAACGGTTCCTTTTTCTTGTGCCTGATCTGCTAAAAATCGCATTCCCCGAAGACGTAGAGATTGGGAAACAGGAGCAGCAGCTATATCAGGAATAGCCCCATCGTATTCTAAATCCATCAGGTCTTGAATCGCTCCTCGCCGGGCGTGAATGTTTTTATCATTCAAGAATTTGATAATTCGATGGACTTGATTGTCATCTCCTGATAACTTACAGGTAGCAGCTATGGCTGCACAAGCTATGGCAGAATCTTCTGATTCCGTAAATCGAGCAATTCTTGCCAATGCTGGTTTATAATTGAGTTTAGTTAGAGTTTGAATGATTACTCGATAAATTTGTCCTTCTTTCTCTAATAATTGAGCAATTTTTTCCAGAATGTCCTGATTAGATGTCCCAATCTCGCCGATTGCCCAAACAGTATTTTCTACCATATAGCGATCATTATCGGCCAAGAAAGGTTCCATGACTTCGATGGCATGATTAACCTTTAAGCGTCCTAATGATTCGATGGCTTTACGCTGTGCTTGACGATTTTCCCGTGCAGGATTAGGGTCTTGCAAAACTTTGATTAGTGCTTTGATTGAGCGTTCCGTAGGAAAGTTTACTAAATGAGCTGCTGCTAGATAACGGTGATATTTTTCTTTTAGTTGTTCTACTGGTGTTTCCAAAAGTTCAATCGCTTTTTCTTCTGATAAACCAGGAAATAAGTTTAGAAAAGGACTAGTCATCTTTAAATTGAGGATTTGAGCAGTTTGACAATATCGCTATAACCTTGCTTTTGAGCCATCATCAATGCTGTGTAACCATATTCGTCTTGGGCATTAATATCTGCCCCAACTTTAAGCAAGGTTTTTACCGCATCTATATGACCATGAGCTGCTGCCATCATCAGTGCAGTCCAACCATGTTGATCTTGAGGGTTAATATCTGCTCCATAGTTGAGCAATATTTTTACGGTTTCTGTATGTCCCGATGATGCTGCTGCCTGTAATGCGGTTCCGCCATATTTATCTATCGCATTTACCTCCGCACCCTTTTCAAGTAAAACTTGTAAGGTCTTCGTTTGCCCTTCCCGCGCTGCCCACATCAATACCGTTCTACCAAAGAGATTATCTTTTCCATCGATATTAGTAACGTTTTCAAGTAATAAACTTAAAGTCTTAGTATCACCGCTCTTAGCTGCCTCTATTAATTGAGCGTTTATCTCAGCAATCATAATAGTAATTTATTCTTTTGCTCCGCTATCCCTGAGAATTTGCTGGATTTCTTTTAAGTTGAGTTTGATAGCATATTTTAATGGGGTATAATCCCAATCATTGATGGCATTAACATCAGCTCCTTTCTCGATCAAAAATTCCACAATCTCTCTATAGTTACGAGATACAGAACGCATTAGAGCAGTGGCATTTTCTTTATCCTTAACATTGACATCAGCCCCTTGGGCTACTAGGGATTTTACGACTTCTAGATCTCCATCTTTACTTGCCTGTAAAAGTCCTTCGTTAAGATCATTTGTAGAATTCATAATTATCTGTCAAACACCAATCAAAAACAAACTGATAAAGTTAAATAACCCTGAGCAGTAAACTTAACCAATAAAGCTAAGCATCCTGCCCAGAGTTTTATAAAGAGAATTAACTCATCAAATTAAATTGATGGCAATGTCCCTAGGACATAGAGTTAATTAAATAGTCGATATAACCAGTCAATTCTGTGGCAGCTTGAGCAGACATATCGCGAGGAACGCAGATACGATCTCTTACTTTAGTGAAGGCAGCCACATAAGCAGCAGTATTGATTCCGAGGGAGCGGTAAACTTCACGGGCTCCCGCAATACCCCATTCGTCAAGAGGACCAGTACCACCAATAACTAAGCAATAATTAATTAAGCGTAGGTAGGTAGTTACATCGCGAAGACATTTGTCTTTGCGTACTTCAGGAGTGCAACCTTTGCTAACTCCGTCGGGAAATTCTGCATAAACTGCATCAACAGCTTCTTTAGCAACGGCTGCGTAGTTGGAAGCTAGCTTGTCTGCTGCTTCTAGACGCGCATCAGCCCGTTGAATATTACCAGCAATAGATTCTAAATCAGATCCACTGGGATACCGACCTGCGGTATCTGCTGAAGCAATCGTAGTGGTTAACACTGATTTCATGACTCAATTATCTCCTATTTTTCAATTAATGTAATTGCAGCTCAAACAACAGCTTGATTAAAACTCCTTTAATCAGCATTAAAACTTGTCTAACCAGCTAAGGTTAGCTAATCGCTGTCGTTACTGCATCGAAATAACCACCAATTTCTGAGGCTAATGAGGCGCAATCACCTTGAGTTACAGTCATTTTGCGCTGAGAAGCTGTGTTAGTTACAAAGGCAAGAGCAGCAGCTTTCATAATGTTGACAGCACGACTGACACTACCTGTAGGAACACCTAATGCGGAGTAAGTTTCTTTTAAGCCATTTAAGCAACGGTCATTGAGTACAGAAGCATCTCCTGCCAAAATAGCATAGGTGATATAACGTAGAACGATATCCCCATCCCGAAGGCAAGCAGCCATTTTACGATTGGTATAGATACTACCACCAGGTGCTGTCAGACCCTCGTTTTCGCACACAATACCAGATACAGCATCAGACACGATACAACTAGAGTTGCTAGTAATGAAGCTCGCAGCATCTAGACGGCGGTTTCCCAAAGAAACAAATTCTTTGAGAGCATTTAGGCCATCACCACCGAGAAATTCACCCTTTTGGTCTGATGCAACTACTGCTCTGGAAAAAGCATCGAACATTTGTTTGTCCTTGAATTTATACAAAAGGTTTATGGATATCTCTATGAAGATACAATAATGAAGGTTCTCTTAGTCCTGTTTCTGAGAAACAATGTAATAAAAGTTTATATTTTAGCCTAATCCGCAAGAAGACCCACGCCTAGTTGTCCTCAGAGCGCGGCAAGAAAAGTCCTAGGGGCGAAGCCTTTGGGGAATCATTGCAGGCTGAAACCCTAGTAAGTCCATTTATAGCAACCGGCACGACGGTTAGGACGCCAGTTGCCAGACAGGCTCGATGGGATCCCGTAGACAATCAAACTGGTTGAGTTGCTTGCCTTAGCAACTTTGGAGCCGAGACCAGCATCCCTCAATCTGGCTAAGGTCTGGTTAATCGGTAGGTAAGTATTATAGCGCTACGCGCAAGGGCTTTAGGCATGCATGCAAGAGGCAAGAGGCAAGAGGCAAGAGGCAAGGGTGCATCTCATATTTGAAAAGGTGCGCTTGACCCATTAAGAATTAAAGCGCGCCTATCGGCAAAGCCGACGCGGGGCGCGAACGGGCGCGCACCTAAATGTTCTGTAGGGTGCGTTAGGGGCGCTCGCCCTAATTTTCAGCCTCAATGCCCGGGTTAGGTTGCTGCCCGATTGTAACGGGCAAGATGCCCGTTCCACCCACCAGGTCAAACAACATGCATTGAGATGCACCCAGAGGCAAGAGGCAAGAGGCAAGAGGCAAGAGGCAAGAGGCAAGAGGCAAGAGGGGAAAGATATCCTCTTTTTTGACAATAAAATTAAACATTACTATTGTATCTAGTCCCAGCATGACATTGATTACTCGACTTTTTTTTTCTCGATTTCAGTAATTAAAAAATCGCTAGTATAGGAATTTTAGCAATTAGTATTTACGGCGATTATAGTTTAGATTTAGATCTAAAAATGTACTTTATTAATTTACACTAATTTTGTAATAATAATTAAGTCATATTAAATTTGCAATTTTTCAAAAAAAAGTTGCCATTAAAGATTAGTTTCGTGCTATAATAAAAGTGACCTTAATTAATAAGGTAAAAAACCAGCCCCCTCAGAGTGAACAACTACGGGGCTGGCTATTACCCCCTAGTAAAATAGGATTGGGTAAATCGACAGGATTACTCCTGTTTCGTCCCCTTGGCACCGTGCGAACAAGTCTCCAAGTACACGGCGCGACCAATTCCTTTAGAACTCATTTATCATTACCTCCTCTTTTCTTAGGT
>NZ_JAAHHZ010000142.1:0-14300 GCF_010672005.1 Moorena sp. SIO4A5
GGAGCAGATAATTTGCGCTCGCTGTTGTGTTTTACTCAAGCAGTGCGACTTCATTCGTGGTCTGACCCATTTTCATTGGTGGCAGGCAGCCAAGGCTTAACGATAACTATTTAACCGGATTTGATATTAGACGTTTGCTACCAATATCTGCACGTTTTGCCATAGACTATTGACTGAATTAAGACTAATTACTGAAGAACGCCCACTCTACTTTGCAGAGCTGTTTCTGGGGTCAGACTAAAATTTGATTGCTGGGGAGCTGGGTCTCCCACACTTCCCACACTCCCTGCTCCTTAAGATTCTTCTTCTATAGGCTCGTCGTCTATAGGCTCGCCGTCTATAGGCTGGGCGTCTATAGGCTGACCAATATCGAAGATAATGATAAATTTCCTATCAGGCATCAGTCGTTTCAGAGCCTGCAAGTGACCTTCCGCATCAGAACGGTTGCGGAAACGAGCAACAACCACCCGTTGCATTTCGGGCAACAGCCGAACAACTACCCATGGGTGTAGGCGTTGAGAGTACGACATAAAATATTAGGTATCTCCTTAACTGGGGGTCTAGAGCCAGCCTGGGGTCCTGGAGAAACTGTCGGCTGGCTTTTACCGTGGAACGTTTTAGCGCCCACGGTAATTTTATTATAACACAAAAAAAATTATATTATAACATTTTTTAAGAACTTTTGTAACAAATTTTTTAGGGAGTAGGGAACAGGGAATCGGGAATCGGGAATCGGGAGTAGTGGAGTGGGGAAAAATCCTGTGTAACAAATTAATTAATTTTTTAGAGAACTATGGGTGATGCGACCTTGGAGCCGCTTCCAATTCCCGATTTCCTAACTATTCCGGTATTAACGCAGTCGCTAATAGTGGAAACAACAGCACTTGACTTGCTACCCACCCTTACACTATTTACCACCTTTACCACGCTTTCCTCCCTATTCCCGATTCCCGATTCCCGATTCCCTGACATTGTCAATTTTTATTTTCTCTCTTATAATAGTATTATAGGAATAGTTAAAGGAGAGTCAACTGATGAACAAGTGTGTTGGTACTACTGAAGCGGCATCTTTATTAGGAATTTCCTCTAGACGATTGCGCCAACTTCTAGAGAAGGGTCGCGTCCGGGGTGCCTATAAAACCGGGAAATTCTGGATTATTCCTTTGTTCAACCATTTGCCACAAATTACCAAAGGTACCCGTGGACCAAAGGGCAAATGGCGCACTAGTCGTCCCCCTGCTTTAGCTAAGATTAATGTCAATCGCAATCACATTGGCTCGAATATCAAGAAAAGTCCCAAAGACCGGAAGCCAGTGATTTCAGTAAAACGAAAGGGCACCAATCTCTACGGCAACGAGGTCGAAATCCTCGGTCCGTGTAAGATTGTGTATCAGCCGGATAATCCACTCGATTGTGGCGCTCGTTTGTGGATCGAAACTTTCAGCGATATTCACTTCATTGGTGGCAGTTTCCCCGCCACTCGCTAATGATCATGGCAACAGTCTTTGACTGTCGGGATTGACGGTAGGTCACGCTAGGTGATTGCATTTACCAATCCTAAGACTTACTTGATAGCAAACCCGGTATCTGCTCGCCTAATTGGTGAGATGAACCCTAATACGATATCTGATTTAGGAATTGAGAGCTGTACCAATTGCTCTGCAATACGCAAATCAGTGCCATCGTAGTGTACCCAAACTTTCCCATCGTGACTAACATCAATGTGTAGATAACAACCGTAAGTTCGTTTAGAGCCACGCCATCCATTGAAATAAAGCAGGTAGTGTCCTCTCTCATCATCTAAAATAATCTGACTCTTCACCTCATCATCAGGACGCTCACCCAGCTTCCCAGTTTCTATGGTGATTTGACGAACAATTGACTTATATTTAGCTACTTTATCCATCGTTCAATAATTGCTTCATCTATCCGATACACCAGCATTTTCACCTGATAGCGATCCAGTAGTTCCATAATAAAGTCTTCCTTGAAAAAATCGTCATAGGTATCATCTGGTACAGCTAAAAATAATGTTCGTTCTGGCATCTTTTTTTCAAGAGCAAACTTATAAAAACTAAATTGCCCCAAAGCTTGGTAAAAATCATGAAGCGTTGAGACACCAATAAAGCTTTTTATCTATACAGCAATCTTTTCACCATCTTTTTGAGCAGCAATTAACCGTTCAGCTCCCAAATCAACCTGAATCTTACGTTTGCCAGCTTCTACAATGAGCGGGTCATCCGTAATCATCAGCCATCTTTCCTTGACTAGCGCTGCTTTGACTAGTTCATGATACTTGTCTCTTGCCATAGTAAAATAGCAATATCTTCAGGAAAACCCTACCGATAATAGGATAGTCATACCAAAATCCTGATGCCCGGCAATATTTCCTAGTACTTTAACGGTAAACAAACTGTAAATGTACTTCCTTTGTTTAACTGCGATCGCACTTTGACATTCCCCCCCATGCCTTCGACCAACGTCCTGACAATGGATAGTCCCAAACCCGCACCACCAGTAGAACGAGTTCTAGTTTCATCGACCCGATAGAAGCGGTCGAAAATACGGGCTTGTTGTTTTAAAGGAATACCGATACCACGATCACAGACCTCAATTCTGCCACTGCCATCTACCTGAGATAACTTAACGGTGACTGGTTTATCGATACTAGAGTATTTGACGGCATTATCAATCAAATTCAGTAAGACTTGTTTGAGGCGATTGATATCAGCTTTGACCCAAATCCCAGGTTTATTACTCTCAACTTTAATAACTCGCTTACTATATTGTCTTGCCATCTCAGCAACTTCTTCCACCAAGTCATCTAAGACAAAGGCTTCTAGATTGAAGTGTATATGACCACTATCTGCTCGTGCCAAATCCAGTAAATCCTGCAACATTTGCACTGTGCGGTCAGCTTCTGAAGACGCAATTTCTAGAGCTTCGCGCTGAGGTGGACTCAAATTAGTACCGCGACGTAACGTACTTTGGACATAGCCAGAGACTAAGGTTAAAGGAGTACGCAATTCATGGGATACATTGCTAACAAATTGCCGTTGATTTTCTAAGGCATCATTCAGACGCACGAGCATTTCGTCAAAGGTTTGTGCCAATTCTCTGACTTCTGTGGGAGCATTATCGAGCTGTATTTGCACATCCCCCAAATCATCAGCAGAAATACTCTCAGTTAGCTGACTCATCAACTGTAGTGGTTGGAGCGATCGCTTAATATAGAATGCGATCGCAATACACATCCCTCCAATAGCAAGTACTGTAGCAATCCCCAGACTCCGGATCAGCTGCAAAAACATCTTTTGATCACTAGTAATGTCTTGGGCAATGTAAAACTTACCGAGATTGGTTTGTTTAACTTCCAAAGTAGTGCCGCAAACCACCCAGTAGCTTCCGTTTACTTCCAAGATTTCCGGCATGGGCGGTATCCGTGACAAATACTCCGGAGAAGTCAGAGTGTCCATGACCTCTAGGGCTTCAGATTGAGCAACAATACCATTGTTGGGATGCTTTACCCAGAGTAGGGTGTTACTATTGCTGAGTTTATCAATTGCCTTTTGCATCCCGGTTTCCGGGGTAACCATATCGCTATAGATTTCTACATCCTGGGGGAAGCGCTCTGCAATATAACTAATACTCTGTTTGTGAGTGGAAACCAGAATATGCTGCATTTTCCAGCTGGTCCAAATTGCCAAACTCCCCATACCTAAGGCTGAAACAGCGGCAATTCCTAAGGTTAGTCTTACCCGTAGGGAACGTAAATCAAGATAATGGTAGTAGTTATTCAAGAATTTTTCCAGCAAACGGCTGGGGAACTTCATCAGTCTTTGTCGGAATATTTATATTAATATTACTAATTATCAGTTTTACAGAACAATCTGAGAAATTACTGATAGACTAGTTAGAATCAGATAACTAATATTTTTTTCGGGAGCATGGGGATTGTCAAGCTAAACCAAAGGGAACAGGGAACAGCGGATCTGGGAACAGGGAGTAGGGAGTAGGGAAAAGGGAAAAGGGAACAAAAATTCTCGCAATTCTTTTAGGGTTCTTGGTATAGGTAAATTGGTAATTGGTAACTTTTATTACTATCAAGCCATAACTCCAGGAATATAAACACTACCAAAAACTCGACCGATAACACTACTAAAGTAATTTAACAGGATCTGATTGGGTAGACTAGCCTAAGGTTAGTAACTGTAAGTATCCTCAGGGGGTGACAAGCATATTCAAAATCTTACAGGGGTTAGGTTTTAGGGGTTAGGTGTTAGGGAAAATTGTCAAGCGGGTGGATTGATTAAAACTATCATTGACGTTGTATGGTTAAAATTGCTTCAATTGCTGGGAAATACAAATGACACCGATGCGCTCATTTTACCCAATACCTAAAACCATACACCTAACACCTATCTAGGTTTGAGCTTTGTTGTCACCCCGTGAGGTAAGTATCTTCTTGTAGCCGAGTAAAAAGCCACCCTGTTGAACTGGATTTATTTAACTCCCTATCGGGATTTATTTTATTTGATAAACATAGCCCAATTATGAGTATCGGTAATCGGTAAAATAACGTATATTTATACATACTACTATCTACCAATGGGAATTTCTTTGTGAACAATAACAAGTGGTGAGAGGCTTACCTATCACCCGCTCATGACCTGACGCCATCACCAGATCTAAGGTTGAGTATATAGGCGTAGGGTGTGTTAGGGACGGGCTCCCCAAGACGCAAGCCATAGCAAGTGTTGGGACACTCCGTCCCGTAACGCACCACCGCGTCAAATAGTATGCATTGATATAAGCTGAAAACCTTGTCTAGTCAACTTTTGCCTTCCCCTCCTGGGAGGGGTTAGGGGTGGGTTCCTCTTGCCTCTTGCCATTGGGCGTAGCGCTATATTAGACCTCTTGCAAAAGTCCAAAACTAGTCTCCGATAATCCTTCCGAGATTGGAGATCCGAAGTTTTCTACTGCTGTAAGAAGTCTAATTTCTAGTTCTATCAATATCCCGTTCTATTGACACTCCCCGTCCTATAAGAACGGGGATTCTTTAATCAACGAGGAGACTTGTTCAACCAGGCCGGAACCAGGAAGAATCGAGGTTTCCTCTCCTAAAGCGTTTTGGTCTAAGACCAGGGTTCCGGTGTGCCCCACCGTACCCAAGGCTCTTTTCAGGATGTTGATGGCTGCATTATGGTCGCGTTCGCGTAGCGTCGCCTGAGGCCGAAGGCCACGCTACGCGAACGGCGAATCTAATTTGCACCCACACTTGCAGGCGTGAGTTCTGGTTGATAGCGATTTTTTGACAACTTCACCACAACTGGAACAATTTTGACTAGTGTAAGCAGGATTAACTGCTACCGTTTGCCTGCCAAACTTTTGTCCAAAATATTCCAGCCATTTCCTGAATTGATACCAACCTGCATCATTAATAGATTTGGCAAGACAATGATTTTTGACTAAATTTCTAATCCTTAAGTCTTGCCTTACGGCACGCTGCGCGAACGTAAGCAACCACGTCGTTAGAGTGGATTACGCAACGCGCCGGAGACGAAACCTTAGAAGAGTGCAGCCTTACAACAAAACCTGTCACCTTTTATGCATAGCCGACTAACCATAAAGGCTTCTTTATTCTTACGGTAACTTCTAACCAGTCTCTTGGCATGTTCTTCACGTCGCCTACTTATTTTAAGGTGTGTCCGACCTAGTCTATTAATGGCTTTTCTGCGATTGGATGTTCGCGAAGCGTGGCCTACGGCCTTGCCTTTCTTTTTACGAGAAACCCGACGTTGATGAAACTTTAGTCTTTTTTCACCTTTACGATAAAACCTGGGATTAGGTTCTACACCCCCTTTGGAGTCGGTGTAAAATTCCTTAAGTCCTACGTCTAGTCCAATATTAGTATGATTTGGTTCTAGAGATTCCTTTTCATCTACTTTTATACAGAATTGAACATAGTAGCCATCTGCGCGACGTACCAATCTAACCCGCGCGGGTTAGCTTTTGATTATAACGCCATAACTCCCAGGTTCCTTTCAGTTTCAGTTTCCCGATACCTTTCTTGTCTAAGAATTTTATTGATTTAGCATCCCCTGACAACTTCCAGCCCGATGTCTTGTATTCAACCGTTCGCGCAGCGTCGGCTACGCCGAATCTGGAAAATTTCTTGAACTTGGGATATCCTTTTTTACCAGGAACTTTTTTTTTGCATTTATCGTAAAATCTAGCAATTGAGCTATAGGCTCTTTCAACCGAAGCCTGACATGCGTGGGAGTTCAAGTCTTTCACAAAGGGATACTCAGCTCTAAGCGACGTATTATGACGATACAGTTCTTTTTGTCCTATACCCTTGTTGTCCATCCAGTAACGGATACACTTGTTGCGGACAAATTGACCGGTGCGGATCGCCTCATCAATTGCGGCATATTGAGTTTTGTTCCCTTTGGCCTTAAACTCCAAGACTTTCATTATTGACCTGAGACAACTCTAGGTAAAGTATAGTACAAAAAGAGAAAGCCGTCCTAGAAGGACGGGGCTTGAGACCCAAAATTTTTGGTCAATACCGACAATTTGATTATGAAACGTTTTGGAAATTTAGTGCTAATTTGGTCAGGAATCCTAATGGCGGGTGAAGCCTCAACTGCCTTAGCTGAGTCTCCCAAAATCGGGGAATCGGAACCGATCCAACACAGTAGTGAACCTCTAACTGTCTCAGATGCATGGGCTACTGAGGTTTCTGACATGTCAGAGTATACTGAAGTTCCTAGGTCGGGGGATATATCTGAAACTGAAGCACCGACTACCGATGCCTCTACCGAAACTTCCGATACTGGTATACCTATACCTATAAATCCTATAGATATAGAAGTGCCATTACCGGATAATTCCACTGAAGACACGGAGCAGCAAGATACCTTAGTAGATAGGGAGCTTCCAGAAACAGACAGCTCTACGACAACTGTACCTACAATAGACTCAGATACCAAAGATACTGATTCCGATACAGAGGCTTTGGATACAGAAACTGCGGATACAGAGGCTTCGGATACAGAAACGGCGGATACAGAAACTGCGGATACAGAAACTGCGGATACAGAGGTAGAGAAAGAAGAAACCACAACGGCTGTTGACGCTAACGAAAACGACCTGGAAGCAGAAGCTGAAGAACTCAGCCCAGAAGAACTGGCCAAACAGCAGAAACTGATTGAAGCCGATAGACTTTATCTAAGTGGAGATATAATTGGTGCTGAACAACTATATCGTGAAGCCAAGAATCCTTTTGATAATCCAGAACCAGTTCAAAAACTACCGGAGCCAATTTACGAAACCACTCAACTCTCTCCCGCTGGTGGAGTGTATTGGCGTAACTATGAGTCAGGGCTAGAAAAGAATTTAGAAAGTAAAATTCTAATTCCCCTCAAGTTTTTAGTAGAGCAGCAACCAGAATTTATTCCCGGTCATATACGCTACGCTAAAGCTCTAAAAGATTATGAGCGGCTTGATGAAGCCTTAGTAGTTTTAACGCAAGCTAAAAATCTATATCCCAATGAGCCGGAATTAATCAAGGTAACCATGGCAATGCTAGCAGACTCAGAAAATTGGTTTGAAGCATCTCTGGTAGCTCGTGAATTTGCCCTGTTTAATACTGAGCATCCTCAATCGGAAGAGTTTCTTCAGCTCGCTGATCAGCATCTAGACCGCCACATTTCCCATCTCCGGAATGAAATTACCGGTAATACAATAATGAATGTGATCACTGGAACATTAGGTTATGTTTTTACTGGTAATCTCTTTGGTCCGCTATCAGCAATAGAGTCAACTGTATTAATGCTCCAGGGAGAATCAGGCATTGGCAAAAGAATTGCTAAACAAGCACAAAAGCAATTACCGATGCTAGAAGACGAAGAAGTGCTGGAGTATGTGCGGGAAATGGGAAATGAACTTACCAAGGTAACAGGTCGCGATGAGTTTAACTACGAGTTTTATGTAGTTATGGATGACCAACTCAATGCTTTTGCTCTACCAGGAGGTAAAATATTTATCAACGCTGGGGCTATCCTAAAAACCAAGTCCGAAGCAGAATTAGCTGGTTTACTGGCTCATGAACTATCCCACGCTGTGTTATCCCACGGTTTCCAGTTAGTAACTCAAGGTAACTTGACTGCTAACATTACCCAATTTATACCCTATGGTGGCACTGCTGCTAATTTAATTGTACTTAACTATAGCCGGAATATGGAACGTCAGGCTGATGATTTAGGAACTAAAATTCTTGCGGCTAGTGGCTATGCAGCAGATGGATTGCGCAATTTGATGATTACTCTCCATGATCAAGGTGGACCAAAACCCTTATTTCCTTGGCTTTCAACTCACCCAGAGACTAAAGAACGGATTAATAATTTAGAAGCTATAATTGACAGGAATGGTTACAACCGTTATACTTATGAAGGTGTAGAAAAACACCTAGAGATTCAGAAGCGAGTTGCTGAACTTCTCAAAGAATATGAGGAAAAACAGAAGGAAGAAGAGGAGGGAAAACAGGAGGGAAAACAAGAAGATGACCAGGATAAAACACAGAAGGAAGAACAGGAGCTAAAACAAGAAGATGAGCAGAAGCAACTACAGCAGGAGTAAGCATATGGGCTATGCTCACGCTGGGCGAACAGCAGTCAGCAGTCAGCAGTCAGCCATTCCCGTAGCGTAGCCATAGGCCAAGGCTCAAGCTAAGTGAACAGCTTATTTTATTCAAAATCACCTCAAGTAGGGTGGCCACCAGCCCCTGATAGCTGATAGCTGAACGCGCACGCGTGCGCGTAGCGCTTAAGCTGATAGCTGAATACTTACGATCACATGGCTTCGAGTTCCTTACCTTTGGTTTCCCGAACTGCGAACACAACTAAGAAAAAGGAGATAGCAGCAGCAATGGTATAAAGACCATAAGCAGTACCTAAACCAAACCTAGTCAGGAGAATGGGGAAGGTGATGGTAATGAAAAAATTTGCCATCCATTGAGTTGAAGCACCAACAGACAGTGCAGACCCTCGAATCTGGTTGTTGAACATTTCCCCTAGCATCACCCAGACCACTGGTCCCCAGGAAAAGCCAAAGCAGAACACATAGAGGTTAGCGCCTAAGAGGGCGACAATCCCTTGAGAGTGAGTCAGAATCAATTCACCAGCGCTATCCAAGTGGGCGAAAGTGAAAATAAATGCCATTATCCCCAAGGTCAAGGTCATCCCAATAGACCCGATCAGCAGAAGGGGTTTGCGTCCAAATTTGTCGATGTATGCGATCGCTAAAAGGGTAGTAATAAGATTAATAGCGCCAGTAATAACATTAATTAGCAGGGAATCTCCTTCTGAAAACCCTACCTCTTGCCATAACACATTACCATAGTAGAATACTACATTAATTCCCACAAACTGTTGAAATAGAGATAGTCCCATGCCTACCCAGACAATGGGAAGGAGCATACCATTTTTACCAATCAGATCAGACAGTTTAGGCTTGCGCTCCTTGAGAAGTGTTTGCTGAATTTCCAAGACCTTGGCTTGGACATCACCACTCTCAATCTTGGCGAAAACAGCAGCAGCTTTTGTCAATCGGCCAATAGAGACCAAAAAGCGGGGAGATTCAGGAATTAACCAAGCCCCCACCCAATAAACAGTTGCTGGAATAAGCTCCATCCAGAACATCCAGCGCCAAGCCGGTATAGAAAACCAAAGTGGTGCTTCTGCTGAACCGGTAGCCATACCAATCAAGTAGTTGCTGACAAAAGCAATAAAAATACCAATAACAATGGCCAATTGCTGCAGAGAACCTAACCTTCCCCGCAGGTGAGCTGGAGAAACCTCTGCGATGTAAGCTGGACTAATTACACTAGCGGCACCCACAGCAATGCCACCCACCAGTCGATAGACTATAAAATCCCAGATACTGATTGCTATACCAGAGCCAATGGCACTGATAGTAAATAAAGCAGCAGTGATCAGCATCACCTTTTTGCGGCCATACCAATCTGCCATCTGTCCAGCGTAAAACGCCCCAACTGCAGAACCTAGCAGCATCGAAGATACTGAAAATCCCGTCCCGACGCTAGTGGAGTTAAAGGCTTTTTGCAGTGCTGTAATCGTGCCATTGATCACTGCACTGTCGAAACCGAATAAAAAACCACCAATGGCAGCTACTGCGGAAATCAGAATTACAAAAGATATATGGTATTGTTGTTGGTCATTTATCATTGATAGCAGTTCTCAATGGGGTGAGGTACTTTCGTCTTGGGTTAATGGGAGTAGGGAGTAGGGAGTAGCGCTGCATCACTTTTCAATTTTCTATATTCATACCAAGTTGCGGTCAAAGGTACAACAATCTCATCCGCCCATCTCCCCATCTCCCCATCTCCCCATCTCCCCATCTCCCTATCCAACCAATTTAATCTGTTTGAATGCAACTCGGTATCATCCATACCTGGAAGCTTTTTGCCCTAATTCTTTAGGTGGACAAGTTGCCAGTTAAGCAACTGTCTATGGAAAGAACGACCTATCACCAATGGCATAGCAGGGTTCAATAGTAGACAGAGCGAGGATTAAAGCCGAATCTTGCTAAGACCTTAACTACCAAGGAATTGTGTACAGGTTTAAATAGTGGCATGGGATACCTCACCAGGCTTTAAAGAAGGAAAGTAGAGTTTAAAGGTAAGGTAAAGCTGAGGGAGCTTGCAGCAAATGGAATCAACTAAAAACCCCACCATGGAAGAAATGAACCTATTCTCAGAGCCTGGCACTGGCAAGGTAGAAAAGACAATTACCCCTCATAAGCCAGGACGAGTCAAGTTTAAAGCAACTTACTGGCCAGCAGAAGTATGCTCTGATTTTCAAGTCACCCTTGAACCTGAAGACCCAGTTACAGTTGTTGGTCGGCGGGGCATTACCCTGATTGTGGTACCAGTCGGTTATATTTTTCCCGATGATTCTCAAGAATCGAGCCAAAACCTAGCCAGAGGAATTGTCTCACGCTTGTTTAGTTGGACTCAACGATTGCCTTGAGTGTTTACAGTATTTTCACATTAAGCCAAAGCCCAATACCACCCTAGGGTCAGTATTGGGCTTCTGGGTTTACTAGACCTTTGGCACTAATAGCAAAGGGAACAGCGGATCACCGGAGTAGGGAGTAGGGAGTAGGGAGTAGGGAGTAGGGAGTAGGGAGTAGGGAGTAGGGAGTAGGGAGTAGGGAGTAGGGAGTAGGGAGTAGGGAGTAGGGAGTAGGGAGTAGGGAGTAGGGAGTAGGGAGTAGAAAAGAAAAATTATCACAATTCCTACACGCATCCCTAACGATCACTTTCTGAGGGACTTAGGCAATAACTCTACCGTTAAAGTGAGTTATTAATAATCACCCTACTTTATAGGTGAGTTTACTAGACGTTTGACACTAAGGGCGCTTTGAAATTATAATAGTGTTATAGGTATAGTTTTTCAAATCCAGAAATGAACAAGTGCGTTTGTACTACTGAAGCAGCATCTCTGTTAGGTATTTCTCCTCGCCGATTGCGCCAACTCCTAGAGAAGGGTCGGGTCCGGGGTGCCTATAAAAGCGGGAAATTCTGGATTATTCCCCTGTTCAACAATCTGCCTCAAATCATTAAAGGCACTAGAGGACCAAAAGGAAAATGGCGTACCAGTCGTACTCCGGCTCTAGCAAAGATTAATGTCAACCGCAATCATATTGGCTCGAATATCAACAAAAGTCCTCAAGAGCGCAAGCCAGTGATTTCAGTAAAACGAAGTGGCAACAATGTATACGGCAACCAGGTAGAAATCCTCGGTCCGTGTCGGATTGTATATCAGCCAGACACTCCACTGGCTTGTGGCGCTCGTCTGTGGATTGAAACCTTTAGTGATGTTCAGTTCATTGGTGGTAGTTTTCCTGCTCGTGGTTGAAAGCTAAGTTGCTAGTTATCGACAGCAGAAAACAGAGATCAAAGTTTGTCGAGAATGGCAACAACTGATCACAAAATTGTGATCACAGAACTATGGCAAGCTTCGGGATTTTATCCGTGGCCATTGAATTGATGCAAAAACTTTTCCAATCGATCCATCCCTTTCTCAATGGAAGCCATATCCGTAGCATAAGACAGACGGATACAATCATCAGCACCAAAGGCAATACCAGGAATTGCAGCAACTTGCTGGGAACTGAGTAAGCGATCGCAAAATTCCAAAGAGGTTAAACCCGTTTGACTAATGTTAGGGAATAAGTAGAAAGCAGCGTCTGGCTTCACACAAGTCAGTCCAGGCATGGCCGTGAGGCGCTCTAACATCACCTGTCGCCGTTGGGCAAAGGCTTGGCGCATCTGTTCTACACAGTCAAGGGGACCTTCCAAAGCTGCGATCGCACCATACTGAGCAAAGGTACAAACATTGGAAGTGCTATGACTTTGAATCGTGGTCATTGCTTTAATTAGTTCTAGTGGACCGGCTATATAACCGATACGCCAGCCGGTCATGGCAAAAGCTTTAGCAAACCCATTACTAATGATAGTGCGCTGGAATATTTCTGAGCCTACTGCCCCAATACTAAGGTGTTGAGCCCCATCGTAGCGAATTTTCTCATAAATTTCGTCAGAAACCACCAGAATATCTTGCTCTACCACCACCTCAGCCAAGGCTTTTAGCTCTGCGGGAGTATAAACCATACCGGTGGGATTAGACGGAGAGTTGAGAATAAATAATTTAGTTTGGGGTGTAATGGATGAACGGAGCTGAGCCGGTGTAATTTTGTACCCTTGAGTTGCATCTGTAGGAACAATCACAGGTTTGCCACCAGCCAGCTTTACCATTTCTGGATAGGAAAGCCAGTAGGGAGCAGGAATAATCACCTCATCTCCCACTTCAATCAGAGCCAGCATCAAGTTGAATAGGGATTGCTTACCGCCGTTGGTGACAATAACGTTCTGTGTATCGTAATCCAGGTTATTCTGATGGCGCAGTTTATTTGCGATCGCAACTCTTAGCTTCGGTTCCCCAGCAGCTGGACCATACTTAGTCTTTCCTTCATCCAGGGCTTGCTTACTGGCTGCTTTAATATGAGCGGGAGTGTCAAAATCCGGTTCTCCGGCGCTAAAACTACAAACATCAATCCCATCTGCCTTCATGGCTTTGGCTTTAGCAGCAATGGCTAAAGTTAAGGAAGGGGTAACTTGACCAACTCTTGATGCCAGCTTCATGCTCAAAAATAATAACTGAGGAATTGTTAATCCGATTGCTTTGACAATCTTATCATTATCTCATAATGCCTAGGCATTTTTGACTAAATTTTAGATTTTTTTTAGATTTTTTTAATATTTATTTTATTTTTCAGTCTTGTCCCTTTGTTATAGCAGTCGCCAGGGCAGTTAGGAGATGACAAAAGTCTCAAACCTAAGTAAGCGCAAGAGTTTGACTTCTGACTTCTGACTTCTGACTTCTGACTTCTGCTATACCTAATCAGGGCTAATCAATGCTGTAGAGGTTTGCTGTCAAACCATGAACTTACGTTAACTAAAGACTAGAAACTATATATTTATTAAATTGATGTGTTTTTTTGCTGCAATTTACTGCCAATTAATTCAGACTTAAATTTATTGTTTACTTGACTAAGTAGCAGAACAAACGCATCTAAATTCTAGAAGCCTTACTGAAATAAGATTACAAAAATAATAAGCAAAATTACTTATCGTATGACTCTTATATCGAGTAGGTATTTCAAAATAAGATGCCTTTATCCTGAACTAAGTAAGTAGCTATAAAAGTAAAAGTTTGTCAGTGCTGAGTGTTAAAGTCCTGAGTTTTTTCCAGCACTTTGGTAGTGAGGAACTGACTCAAGGGCTTTCATCACAGCGCGAAATTTGCCCCAACAAGTTTGTTTGGGCTTCTTTGTGTCTACTAATTGATTTTCCTGTCACTGTCGGAAGAGGATATTGTAAATGTTAGAGGTAGAGAAATACTACAGAATCCTGGAGCTGGAGCCTGGAGCTTCACAGGAGGAGATTCACCAGGGCTACCTCGATTTGACCTGGGTATGGCATCCTGACCGTTTTTCTGGTAATCCCCGGCTACAACAGAAAGCTCACTCCAAGCTACAACAAATCAATGAAGCTCATGCCCAATTGCGCTCTTTACAAAAAACTCTCAGTTGGAAAAATAGACACCCCAAGCCTAAAGCCCAAAACCAATCACCATTAAAAAACAAATATCGTCAGTCAGGCTTATATAAACGGGAAGTTAATCCTGTAACCACCGAACCTAGTGAAAGTA
>NZ_JAAHHZ010000143.1:0-13960 GCF_010672005.1 Moorena sp. SIO4A5
CTGATAGCTGACGGCTGACGGCTGAATGCTCACTAAAAAACAGTTTAAAACAGCTTTTAGTTGTGCTTAATCACAATTACTAACAGGTATTGTGATTGGTTAGTAATTAGTGGTGATTGGTCTAGTGTGTCAATGCCAGACATGATATCAAGTCCGCTTAATCACGTCTAACATGGTTGATCCGATGCCTGTGAATTTTGAATTTTGAATTTTGAATTTTGAATTTTGAATTGCTAATTGCTTATGGTTAGTTAATTTTCAAGGTTCAATTGACTATAAACCCTGAAGGATAACTATTAAATCGGACATGATCTGAGATAATTATCTGCAATTAAGTTAAACAAACATCATGAAGACACAAATTGCCGCCACAGGATTAGTCTTTTTCTCTTTAATGTTGCCCCTCAAGGCAAATGCTGTCGAGTTGTTTAGCAAGATGTATATCTTTGGAGACAGCCTCTCTGATCAAGGCAATCTGTTTAATGCCACCGCAGAGCAAATTCCCCCCAGTCCACCCTATTTTGAGGGACGTTTTTCCAATGGGCCCAACTGGGTGGATTATCTTGCAGGGGATTTGGAATTAAACCCTACTCTGTTTACCACTCTTGGCTCAGGTGCTATTCCTACTGAAGGCATTAACTTCGCTTTTGGTGGTTCTACTACAGGCACTGAAAACACTGTCGCTCTTACCTTCTCTGGATTGACAGGCTTACCAGGATTGGAACAGCAGATTGATGCCTTTACTGTTCCCCTGATACAAGCCGGTCAGTCTGCTGACCCAGAGGCTCTGTATATAGTGTGGGCTGGTGGTAATGATTATTTACCTACCCAAGGCAGTTTTGAACCATTTACAGATACTGTCACCACCCTGGCAAATTTGTCAGATGCAGTGCAAGACCTGACTAATGTTGGGGCTAAAAATATTATGGTAGTTAACTTGCCAGATTTGGGCAATACGCCCATTGCTCTGGCACTTGATGGACGTGTTCCTGGTACTACCGATGCCCTCAACACCTTGACAGAAGACCATAATTCTGGTTTGTCTGAACTACTCGATCAATTCAGTCAGACTCCCGACTCAGATGTCAATATCATCCCGGTTGATGTTAATTCTACATTTAGGGAAATTCTGGCTCAGCCAACGGAATTTGGTTTGACCAATGTAACTAGTCCTTGTCTGAATATACCAGCACAATTTGTATGTGAGAATCCCGAGGAGTTTTTATTCTGGGACTTACAACATCCAACCACTGGTGTTTATCGCATTATTGCGGATTTAGCCCTGTCAGCATTGAAGGATCCAAATCCAGATCATAACCATCCACACCCAGATCATAACCATTCACACCCAGCTAATGTTCCTGAACCAGCAATGGCTTTAGGTCTATTTGCTTTGGGGGCTTTAGGAATAGGTTCTAAGAGAATAGGGAAGAGGGGATCGGGAATTTAGAATGCGCGAATTTAGAATGCGCGAATCGGGAATCGGGAATCGGGAATCGGGAATCGGGAATTGGGAATCGGGAATCGGGAGTCGGGAGTCGGGAGTCGGGAAAAATCCTGGTAGTGCTATACAATTCCTGACTTTAGCTCCCGAAACCTTGACCAGACCAACGCCTACATCACTACATCTTTACCAGTACCATCAAAAAATCAAAGGAGTTTTTTGCTACTATTGGGAATTAAACAAAATTAAAGCCCAAATATACCCCAAACCGGCTTTATAAGAAGCAAATACGTCTCTATTGTGACTCAACCAGTCAAATGACGAAACCTTTCAGAGGGTCGCCCTTTCCCTAAAGATACTGCTTCAGCTCCTAACCACAATCGTCTGAGTTTTTCATCCATTTATGGCATTAAAGCCTAAAATTTGGTTCTAATATCCTCAATTATTGACATTTTACCCAGAAACAATCACTTCGATTCTATTGTCTCATTTTTAGACCCTTATCAGAAACAAGTTTTTACTAAAATTATAATCATAGCATAACAAGTACGGAAGAGCCACAAATTTTTAGTGAAGTTTTTCCATTAGTCTGATAAACTATCTGTGAAGCCAAATAAATATATCTAGCGGTTTCTACCCTAATCAGGTACACAATATTTTTACCGGTTCCATATTCCATGTTCCATAAAACCAGGTAATATGTACCTCAAAAAAGTGAACAAAGCTAGACACCTAGCAAAAACTAGTTGAAGGCCAAATAATGACTAAGACTGCTGTAACTTGGGTAAAAGAAGCTCAACAACGCCGTCCTGCTGAAGAAATCGTGGAGTTTTGCCAAAAACATCCCATGATTAAACATCCCTATTTTGTGCGGCTTCAACAGGAACCTCCCAATCTAACCGCTTTTTGGTCATACTTTGCCAACTTAAATGAAGTCACTGCCAAGGTTCCTAATTGGTTGGCCAATATTGTGATGCGTGTAGAGGACTTGAGAATCAAAAGTCTGATTGCTGGTGTGCTATATGACGAACTGGGCAGTGGCGATATCAACAAAATACATAGCACCCTGATGGGTAAACTAATTGAAGGACTCGATCCGTGGCGGCCGCAACCAGAAAATTTCGAGCCAGAGTCTCCGGGTAAAACACTAGCCCAGGAAATGGCTAATTTCTTCGCAGGAGAGACTATTGATGTTGCTTGGGCAGTAGGCTCCCTGATTTCTGGTGAAGTATATGCAGAGCAGATGATTTCTTGCCTAGGCAAAGAAGTTCGTCGTCAAAATGAAGTGGATCTGTCTGTTTTTGAGTGGCTTCTTGTCCATGAACAGGTCGAAGGGGATCATGCCGATGCCTCTGATGCTATGTCTAAGATTGTGCCGACATCAGGTCCGGAGTTGGAATCAGTGATGGGAGGGGCCAAGTGGAAGCGTGACACACTTTGGGCATGGCTAGATGGCATCTACCGTGCTGCCTACAACGAACTACCAGAGACATTCGGCAGCTAAACTACTCATTCTCCGAAACAGCTATAGCAATCCTATTTGAGATCCAAACAATCAACACCTACAAGACCTTGGGAACAAAGGACTGTCCGTTGGTAACTAATTAAGGTTTGCTTTTGAGCTTCAATTCAATCCGATCATTAGGACTATGAACAAGCTGGCAACAATTGAACAGCACAAACAACTTGATCAGACATCGGACGAATCTACAGCTCGCATACAGCTAGCAGCAGTGTATAGACTGATAAATTACTACGGCTGGAGCGATCTAACCCTCACCCACGCCCTTCACACGAATACCGGGTTCTGAGTCTGATTTTCTGATTAATCCTTTTGGCCTCACTTTTGATGAAGTCAAAGCATCAAACTTGGCAAGAATAAACCTTGATGGCAAGGTAGTTGGTGACCAAGACGTACCAGTCAATCCAACTGCTGTTGTTATCCATGGTGCGATTCTAGCTGCTAGACCTGATATTAACACTGTGATTCATGCTCACACCCCTTACGCAGTTGCTGTCTCCACCCTTGCCTGTGGGTTGTTACACCTAGATCAAGCTTCAATGGTTTTCTATAACAAAATTGCTTACCATGATAATTATGGGTTAGAAATAAATATCGCACAACAGAAACGTCTGGCAGCGGATCTCGGACCGGAAAAATTATGTATGATCATGCGCAACCATGGCATAGTTGTTTGTGGACGGACTGTTGCTGAAGCATTCTTAAACCTTTATTTTCTGGAGTTTGCTTGTAGAACACAAGTATTGGCTATGTCAACTGGGGCTAAACTGAATCAGCCTTCTGAGGATATTTTGAATTCATTTGCTCAACAAATGGAACAGTTTAAACCAATGAAAAAGGATGGATTTAAGTCAACCCAAATAGCGACTTTCAAGGCTTTAGTGCGTATGATTGAGCGCATCGATCCATCCTATAAGGAGTGATAGCACTACAACAGACAATAAGAAACTTCTTTCATCTTAGACTCAAGATCAAGGGCAATTGTGGTCAACATTTGTGCTGGTGTCAGCCCTGAGAGACTCGTGAGAAAGGGCAAACCAAAACACGTACTGATTCTCGGCGCTGGCATAGCCGGACTGGTATCGGCCTACGAACTGATGCGAGCGGGTCACAATGTAACAGTGTTGGAAGCCCGTCTCCGACCAGGTGGGCGCATTCTAACGTTGCGGGAACCCTTTGCCGATGGGCTTTATGTGGAAGCTGGGGCGGCTCGCATCCCCGAAAATCACCACTGGACTCTCAAATACTTAGACCATTTCGGTCTGCAAGTGGCACCCTTTTATCCAGACAAACTGGATTTTGTCCATTACTTGCAGGGTAAGCGGCTTAGGGTCAAGAGTGGTACAGAGGTCAAGTTGGGTCAATATCCTCTTGATCTTACTCCCGCAGAAAGGGAAATGAGATTAGAGGAAATAGTAAAAAAGGTTTGTAGACCGCTTTTTACAGAACTCGGCGATCCTACCTCCCTTGAGTGGCCTCCCGAACCTTTAAGGAAGTACGACCAGCTCACAGTAAGAGAGTTTATCGATAGTCAGGGTATCTCCCCCCAGATTGCTAGGATGTTCGGGTTCGGTTACCTGGATTTTGCCAAAAACAATGTTTCTGTACTTGAGATCTTGCGTTTGATGGCTCTCGGAGTCAGTGAAAAGCAGATGTTAAAGATTGTCGGAGGGGCAGATCAACTAACAAATGCTTTTGCAAACCATTTGAAAGATAAGATCCACTACGGAGCAGAAGTTGTGGAAATCGAAAGCGATCGCTCTCAAGTCCGTGTCGCCTATGTTCAAGGAGGAGTGACCCAGACCATGGCAGCAGAATACCTGATTTGTACCCTTCCCTTCAGCGTCCTGCGCCACCTAAAAATTACTCCATCCTTATCGGAGAAAAAAAACCGGGCAATTCAGGAAATATCTTATCTTTCCTTGTCCCGTATCTTCTTGCAAGTCAGGAAACGTTACTGGTTAGACCAGGGGTTGAACGGTTTTGGTTTAGCAGACTATCCCACTGAACTCTGGCACTCCAGTTTCGATCTACCCCAACAAAGGGCTATATTGGTTTCCTATATGAAGGGAGAGCGATCGCAGAGTCTGGCCACCATGAGTGAAGCAGAACGAATAGAATATGCGATCGCCCAATTAGAACCCATGCTTCCTGGTCTAGAGGAGTATATTGAAGGTGGTCTATCCGTATGCTGGGATGAAGATAATTGGGCAAAAGGTGGACATGTTCTGTTGAGTGCTGGACAAGTAACTGGACTACTGCCACATACTGCTAATCCTGAAGGGCGCATACATTTTGCGGGCGAACATACCTCCCCTTGGCACGGCTGGAAGGTGCCTTAGAATCAGGCTATCGTGCCGCAATCGAGATTAACAACATTTTTTAGCAGCAACTAGCTAGCACAACTTATTTCTTCTTTCAAGCAAGCCATAACTAGTAAAAATTATGTCAATAAAAACCAAAATATTAAAGTTTGTTAAAATCTATCAATCTCATTTAACTTTAAGACAAAAAACTATAGTAATAATCGCACTCATAGTGTGGAGTATTTGGCTGAATACCCTTGGTATACAAGAGGCAATAGCATATTGTTACAATCATTGGGAGATTGCTTTAACAATGATGTTTGGCTCTATAATTGCTGGAGGAACAAGTATTGGTGGAGGAGCAGTCGCTTTTCCTGTATTTACTAAATTGCTAAATGTTTCACCTCATGATGCTAAGGTATTTTCCCTAGCAATTCAAAGTGTTGGTATGAGTGCCGCCTCAGTAGCAATTTGGGTGACAAGAATTAGGGTGGAGTGGCGGACGATCATTTGGGCTAGCATTGGAGGAGCATTTGGTATTTGGATTGGATTAGCTTTTTTTTCTCATTTTTTTCCCCCAGATATGATCAAGATGTCTTTTACCATGATGATCGCTAGTTTACCCTTTAGTTTAATCATGTCAGGAAAGAAAAGACAATACTATTTACAAGTCAATAATTGGAGTTTTATAGAACGAGTAATATTCTTTTTTACTGGGCTATTGGGAGGAATAATGAGTTCTTTAGTCGGCAATGGAATTGACATTTTAACATTTTCTGTAATGGTACTTTTATTTCGTATCAGTGAGAAAGTTGCCACTCCTACCTCGGTTGTTTTGATGGCTATAAATGCTGTAATAGGATTTACTTTACAAGTGTTTTTTATCAAAGATTTTACTGATCCGGCGCTTAGTTATTGGCTAGCTGCAGTTCCTGTAGTTGTTATCGGTGCTCCTTTAGGAGCTATGTTTTGCAGCCTATTACGTCGCCAAACTATTGTCAATATTCTTATTGGTCTAATCTTGATTGAGTTGCTCACTTCTTTCCTCATAATTCCCTTGAAAGTCACAACTATTTCTGTGAGCTTAATAATATTTATCTTGTTCTCTTTGCTCAATTACTGGATGTATTACACTGATATTTATGCAATAAAATCTATAAAAAAAGGTACAGTTGACTAATGATTCAAGTCAATAGTAATACTCCGATAATAAATAATCTTAAATTAGACAGTAATGTGGGCGAAGAACTTTTCGATCAGTACGATACATTTGGGATATATCGTGCAGTGCAATTAGCTACCAGGAGAACCCCTTGGTGGAATTTATTCGTAGCCAAACTAATAGATTGGACTATCTTTAGAGTAGCATTATTACCTTTACCACTTGCGCTAGTATCAAGCGTTTTTTTGGTAATTTCGGGGGGTTCAGTTTTGCTTAAATGGATGGTAGGTGTATTTTGGCTCTGGATTGGACTATTTATAATCGACCAATTTCGACTTTTGAGCCTAAACAAGAAGTTATCTATAGAACCCGCACTTAAGTGCTCAGAGCAACGAAGGTCGGTTATAGTCATAGGTGCAGGACCGATAGGTATTGCAGTGGTAAAAGAATGTATCGAGCAAGGGCTAGAGGTTCAATGCTTTGAACAGAAGGACAACATAGGTGGTGTGTTTCGGCCTAATAGAGAATTCCCTGGAGGTTGCTGGCCTACGGTACGACTGACCTCTTCGCCCTGGATAACTGCTTACTCCGACTTTCCACCAAAAAGCTCATCATCTGAACACTACACATTACAGGAATACTTAGAATATCTAGCCAACTACGTGGAGCATTTTAGATTTTGGAACCACTTGCATTTTCGACAGACAGTAACTGATGTGAAACCCAAGGAAAAGGGAGGTTGGATAGTAACCACAGTCGATCAAGTTTCAGGTGAAACAGTTCCTCATCACTGCGATCGCGTGGCCATTTGTACTGGACTCAATCTTATCCCTAAACCTATCCAGTTGCCAGGTCTCGATAGCTTTACTGGAGAAGTGCGTCATTCAGCTATGTATAAAGGAGTCGAGGGTTTAAGAGGGAAACATGTTGTTATTGTTGGTGCTGGAGAGTCTGGCGTTGATATTGCCGCAGAAGTTTCCTATGTTGCTGAAAATACATACTTAAGTATTCGGAAAGGTAAGTTTATTATCCCGCGCATCAATCCTCTCACTGGCATGGCGAATGACTACGACACTAACCGCATCCGAAACGCCCCACCAATCATTTTACAAAACTGGTTGATGACCTTAAAACGTCGTCTTTGTTTTCATACTGGAGACCACACGCCAGAATCTGCTTTCCGAACCCAGCTTCTAAAAAACTCAGATGTTGGTCCGATGTCCCAAGCCGTAACCAAATCTGATGACTTCATTCACCGTGTGATAGAAGGCAAGCTCAATCTACGTAGGGACTTAGTTGGATTTGATGGAGATGAAGTAATTTTCTCTGATGGCATTCGCCATCGTGCTGATGTAGTAATCTTCGCTCATGGTTATTTCCCTTCGTTCCCATTTCTTAAGTATCCTAAAGATGTGCAAGCTCTCCATCCAGCCAATATGTATCTGAATATGTTCCATCCTGAAATAGGAGATTCTCTAGCCTTTTGTGGATTTGCACGTCCAAAAATCGGAGCTATTCCTCCTACTGGAGAGCTACAAGCTCGCCTATTTGCTCTAGTTGCAGCCGGAAAACGCTTACTGCCAGATGCAAGATTTATGGAACGAGATATCATCCAAACACGAAAATAAAATGCCCTGAGTTTTCCAACTCAGCCGCAGCCTAATGTACTCATAAACTGGATTTCCTATATGGATAAAGTAGCAAATTTGATCGGCTCTCGCCCCAACCCCCTATACCTTTTAAAGAAACCTCGACTTTTATGGAAGTTTTGTTCTGGCCCAGTAACAGGAGCACATTATCGCTTGACTGGACCTGGTGCTTCTCAAACATCATTGGAAACGATAATGAAGCTTCCGCGAATGCATCAAATTAATGAAATAATAACTTACATTGGGCTTCATTTCTGGTTATGGCCACTCCAAATTATCAATCCTAATTCTATAGCGGTTTGCGCTTAAATAGAGTATAATATAATAACTATTATAAAACTCCAATTATGAAAGCCTATTCTGTTGATATAAGAACGAAAATTATCACAGCTTATCTAGACTGTGAAGGCTCAATGACCCGTTTAGCTAAAAGGGTTAAAGTGAGTCGCAATTTTGTATTTAGAATTATTAAAAAATTCAAAGAAACTGGAAATATATCACCGGGCAAACAAGGGAATAACCGAGCATCTAAATTAGAACCATTCACGGAATTTATCAAATCTATGTTGTCAGATCATCCATCATTAACTCTCTCGGAAATGGTGGAAATACTTGAAAAAGATAAACAAATTACTGTACACATAACCACCTTGAGTAGATTCCTGAAAAAACTCAACATAACACGAAAAAAAAAGTTTATATGCCAGTCAAGCTAAAACGGAAAGAGTAGCTAATTTAAGACTTTTATATTGGCAAACAGTTACTAGTTTTTTAGTCAAAAACCTAGTAGTTTTGGATGAAACGGGGTTTAATTTAGGGAAAAAGCGCATTTATGGTCGTTCTCAAAAAGGAACCAGAGTTGTCGATTATCGCCCTTATTATAGAGGAGAAAATCTCACAATAGTTAGTGCTATTTGCTCCCAAGGTATATTAGGAACTATGACCTTAAATGGCTCGATTAATACTCAAATTTTTATGACTTATATAAAAGATATTTTAGCCCCATCCTTATGGCCTGGTGCCGTGGTAATTATGGATAATTTATCTAGCCATAAAAGTCAAAAAGTTATAGAAATATTATCAGAAGTTGGAGCTAAAGTTTTAGTTTTACCTCCCTATTCTCCTGATTTTAATCCCATTGAGAAATTCTGGTTTATTTTGAAAGAATATTTACGTTCATTAGTAACTATGACCAGAGATGAGTTAGAAAAAGGTCTAGTTGATTGTTGTGATTCTTTGACTAAAGAACAAATAACAAAATTGTTTTCTTATTGCTGCTATTGTAACTAATATAAGCGCAAACCGCTATAAGTGGCATAAGTCAAATACTATTTGGTAATGCTCTACAGTTGTATACCAAAGGGAACAGCGGATCTGGGAACAGGGAACAGGGAGTAGGGAGTAGGGAGTAGGGAGTAGCGATGCAGCGCGGTCTTGGGGAGGCAGCGCGGTCTTGGGGGTCTCCCCCATGAGCGACTGCCGTGGTTTCCCCCATGAGCGACTGCATCAAGACGGGAGTAGGGAAAAGGGAAAAAAAATTATCACAATTCCTACACGGATTGGTATAGTTATTAGAAAAGGCAATACTTGCCAACTTGTTGATAAAAATTTTGGGGTATTATAGGTTTTTATAGCGTTTATAGTACTCATGAGGTACAGTCTTCTTTGACGTTGATTCCCTGTTAGGTGCGCTTTCCGCATTAAGAATTAAATTCGCTACGGGTCGCACCTCTTAATGCAGCGCATCGCTATTCCCTCTTATCTGTTCCCTGTTCCCTGTTCCCTAAAATCTAGAAATTGTGTACCTCACAAGTCGTAGAATTGCTATATTACAAATGGCAATAAAATTATTACTACCTCTGGTGGCGGCATGTTGGTTTCAAACCATCCTGATTTTGTCAGCAAAGCTCTATTACCTGCTCCGAAGCTCCCTCTAGATACCGTTTTAAATTAGATCATGAAACCCAATTCTGAGTTATCATAACATCAAAAATCCTAGGTTTTCTTTCCTACTATTCCCGACTCCCGACTCCCGACTCCCGACTCCCGACTCCCGACTCCCGACTCCCGACTCCCGACTCCCGACTCCCGACTCCCTGTTCCCTTTTCCCAACAATGACTAACAATTACAACCAACTGTTCAAAACCATAGAAGAGTTAGTTATGCACCATTCCCCTAGTGGTGCAGAAGGGGAAATTGACCAATTGTTACTGCATCGGTTTCAAGCTTTAGGGGTGGAAACTTGGCAGGATCGGGCGGGAAATGTCATTGCTAAAATCCCTGGTAAGGATGCTGGTGCTAGTCCCATTGCGATTACTGCTCATAAAGATGAAATTGGTGGCATTGTTAAACGGATCGGTGACGCAGGACGGGTGGAAGTGCGCCGCTTGGGGGGTTCTTTTCCTTGGGTTTATGGTGAGGGTGTGGTGGATCTGTTGGGGGATAACTATACCATTAGCGGTATTCTTTCCTTTGGCTCACGTCATGTTTCCCATGAATCTCCCCAAAAAGCGTTGCAGCATGATACTCCTCTACGTTGGGAAGATGCCTGGATTGAAACCAAATGTAGTACTACAGAATTGGCAGAGGCTGGGGTGCGTCCAGGCAGTCGTATGGTGGTTGGTAAACATCGTAAGAGACCTGTGCGGCTTAAGGATTATATTGCTAGCTATACCCTGGATAATAAGGCATCGGTGGCGATTTTGCTAACGTTAGCCCAACGGTTGAAAACTCCAGCAGTTGATACGTATTTGGTGGCATCAGCAAAGGAGGAAGTAGGGGCAATTGGGGCTTTGTATTTTACCCAGAATAAATCTCTAGATGCTTTGATTGCTCTGGAAATTTGTCCCTTGTCTGGGGAGTACCCTATCGAAGATGGACCAGCACCAGTATTGCTCTCTCAAGATAATTATGGCATCTACGATGAAGGGTTAAATCGGGAATTGGGAGAAGCGGCAGAACGTTGTGAAGTCCCGATTCAGTTGGCGGTTATTGATGGTTTTGGCTCTGATGCTTCCATCGCCATGAAGTTTGGTCATGTTGCTCGTGCTGCTTGCTTGAGTTTTCCTACCCAAAATACCCATGGTTATGAAATTGCTCATTTGGGTGCGATCGCAAATTGTATCGATATTCTTGAAAGCTATAGTTCTTCAGTGATCAAGAATTAAGAATTAATTTTTAATTTTTAATTTTTAATTTTTAAAGAAGAGCGATATATCCCTATTTCTGCTTGATGTATTCTTTGGAAAGCAGCTTGGGAAAGAGCATCGCCGAAACTATCATTCAAAGGAAAAAGACCTTTAACCACTGACTTACCTAAAGAATAGGCTAATTTACATAATTCACAAAGAAGCACTGTCAAGATTTCTGGCTCTCCATGAAGATAACCAATATAAAACTCTTCCTCTGAAAGTTCCGAGTAACTTTGAATAGCTATACCACGTAATCTTTCATTTTCTCTTAATCCGAAAACTTTTCCCCCAAGCAGACATTCTTTTAATAAATCAGGATTAATCCTTTGACATGTAGTAATTAATTTTGTGTAAAATGTTTGTTTTTTGATATAATAAACTTTTTCTAATCATTAAAGACCAAATTTAATCAAAGTCTTTCAGGTCTAATTGAATTAATTGGTTGGTTGGTGAAGCAATAGTATCAGCTTTATAAAGACTATAACTATCTATTTTTTGATCTCCTCGGCGAGAGATAATTTTCAACATTAGTTCATTGTCAGACAAGACACAGTAACGTAATATAGGAACATTTAGTTGAGATAAATACTTATAGCGTTTATCATAGCTATGAGGTACACATTATTGTTTCCCTCTTCCCTCTTCCCTCTTCCCTCTTCCCTCTTCCCTCTTCCCTCTTCATTCTTCCCTGCTCCCTGCTCCCTGCTCCGAAGTCCCTAAAAACCAGAGATTTGTACCTCATGGGTATAAGACTTGCTATAATAAATATCACAAAATAATCGGCTCTATTTCCTACTATTCCCGATTCCCGATTCCCGATTCCCAATTCCCGATTCCCAATTCCCGATTCCCGATTCCCGATTCCCGATTCCCGATTCCCGATTCCCGATTTATATCAATTCTAGTTTTACATCTCAAATTAAAATGCTATATTACTCCAATGTCTTCAATAAAAAATCGAAAATCCAAAATAAAACCGTTGTATAAGTGGCGGTTTTATTATCTTTATGATTTGCTACGAGAGCTAGTTAATCGGGAGATGAAGCTACTCTACAAACGGTCAGCTTTAGGAGTAGCTTGGATGCTGCTTAATCCACTACTTCAGTTAGCTGTTTTTACCTTTGTTTTCAGTTTTGTATTGTCGGTTGATATTCCTCAATATACTTCATTTGCATTTTCTGGTTTGTTGGTATGGACATGGTTTAACAGCTCTCTTTTTCAAGCAACTGGCGTGATTATTCATAATCGCCCCCTGATCCGACAACCGGGTTTTCCAAACGCTATTTTACCGGTGGTGACGGTAACAACAGGTCTGATTCATTTTATTCTAGCCCTGCCAGTATTAGTTATCTTTCTGTTAATCGATGGTGTTCAGCTACAGCCAGTAGTTATACTGTTACCAATCCTACAAGCTCTCCAGTTTGCCGTTACCATTAGTTTAGCCTATCTACTAGCTGGTTTTAATGTAACGTTTCGCGACACGCAGCATACTATCGGTGTACTTTTACAGCTGCTTTTTTATGTGACACCGATTTTTTATGATATTACTAATGTGCCGAAAAATTATCAGTTTTTGTATTACCTTAACCCGATGGTGCATCTGGTTAATGCCTATCGCACTGTACTAATTAAAGGCACAGCACCGGATTGGCTAGCTCTGCTAGTTATGGCTTTGGTCACGTCAGTATGTTTACCTATCGGTCTTCAAATTTTCCGGTGGCAGAGCGATCGCTTTGTGGAGGAATTATAGATGGTTGATGCAATTATTGTTAAAGGACTCGGTAAACGCTTTAACAACTATCATCCTGACCGACCGTTTACCATTATGGAGGCGGCGCTGTCGGGTTTTCGGCATATTATGGCAGCGGAAAGGTTTTGGGCGTTGCAGAATATTACCTTCACCGTTTCTCCAGGCCAGATGCTGGGGATTCTCGGTCACAATGGGGCTGGTAAATCAACCCTGTTGCGCTTGATTGGTGGGGTTGGAAAACCGGATAAAGGGAAGGTTACGGTTAATGGCTCCATTGGAGCGCTGCTGGATTTGGGAGCTGGTTTCCATCCAGATTTGACTGGGCGAGAAAACGCTTTTGTTAGTGGTGTGGTAGCAGGTCTTACTCGTGAAGAGATGGGGCGACGTTTTGATGAAATTGTGACCTTTGCTGAACTTGAGCCGTTTATCGATAATCCAGTGCGCACTTATAGTACAGGGATGCAGATGCGGCTGGCGTTTTCGGTGGCTGTACACACAGACCCAGATGTGATGCTAGTTGATGAGTTTCTGTCCGTTGGGGATTTGAGATTTCAGGCTAAGTGCTTGGAACGAATTGCGCAGTTGAAAGAGTCTGGCTGTGCTATTGTCCTAATTTCTCACAGTAGCGAACAAATTGAGCAACTTTGCGATCGCGCTTTGTGGCTACAACAAGGACAAATCATGGCTTACGGTGAGCCAAAAGTGGTAGTAGCACAGTATGTCAATCAAATGCGATCGCAAACCCAGCAACGCACTCCCAACGGATCCTCCCAAGTGACTAGGTCTGGTGTACAACTGCGAATGAATCAAAACCGCTTTGGCTCTCTAGAAGTAGAAATTACCGATGTGTTGCTGTTACCTAGCTTAGAGATTAATAGTGGTGATTCCTTAGCCATTGACATTGAGTACTTTTCACCTCAAGCAATTGATGGACT
>NZ_JAAHHZ010000144.1:0-13959 GCF_010672005.1 Moorena sp. SIO4A5
TGGGGGAAGGCTTGGAAGTAAGATTGTAGGGGCAGGTGGGGGTGGCAAACCCATGGGAACTCATGAAACACTGGTTTAACCTGTAAATCTAGCATTTATTTGCTTTCATGAGAATGAAATAGCCCTGCCTATGTCTAGATTAAGCTTGGATTTTAAACCGCCGACAGTTCCTAAGTATCCAGTAATATTATATCCGACAATTTCCCATAGGAAAGGATTCACAGCTAAATTCAATAAATCCTTGGTCATCGCTCCCTTTGGCTGTGCAAGTTGATAATTATTTAATATGCGGAAAGTTTTTAATTTTATTAAATAAATTTATTTTCTTTGATAACAAAAAAATAATTAATTTTTTATCCGGATAAAAATAGAGGAATAGGGAACAGGGAACAGGGAATCGGGAATCGGGAATCGGGAACGGCGGAATATAGGGTAGACAGAGAATTTATTGGCACTTTCTGGATTTCTCACCACTGAATCAGTAGCTAATATAATGGATAGCAAGAGCATCAGGGTCACGAAGCATCTCAATAATAATCTCAATGACCTTCATTCCTGGAGAGCTAGTCTGTGAGTGATCCTAACGATTTAATTGAAATTTTTGGTGCTCAGAACCCCGATCGCCGTGGAGATGTCATTTTTGTCCATGGACTCGGAGGTGATGCCCGGGGTACTTGGCACCCGCAAGAACGGCGAGATGATAATAATTTTTGGCCTGCTTGGCTGGGGCAAGATTTATCAGATGTGGGAATTTGGTCTCTGGCGTATCAGGTAGAACCGTTTCGATGGAAGGGTAATTCTATGCCTCTGGTAGACCGGGCGACTAATAGTTTAGATCTACTGGATAGCTATGAGATAGGGGATCGCCCAATAATTTTTGTTACTCACAGTATGGGGGGACTGCTGGTTAAACAGATGCTGCGCAGTGCTAGGGATTTCGGCAAATGGCAAGCGATCGCATCTGGGACGAGGGGAATTGTTTTCCTGTCTACCCCTCATTCTGGTTCTGATTTGGCAAGTTGGATTAAGCACATTGGCACGATTCTACAAACCACTGTCAGTGTTGACGAATTGGAGGCGCACCATTCTCGCTTACGGGAACTGAATCTTTTGTATCGCAATGACCACCAGTTTAGCCAAATCCCGATGCTGGTTTACTGCGAAACCAGACCTACCAATGGGATTTTAGTGGTGAATCAAACCAGTGCTGACCCTGGTATTAAGGGGGTTATTCCTGTCCCGATGGATGTTGACCATATCTCTATCTGCAAAGTAGATGATAAAAATAATCGAATCTACCGTCAGGTAAAGCGGTTTGTCAATCAGAATTTAACAACTCCTCTGCCACTGATTCAACCGAAAGTAGCAGTTCATCCCGATAGTAATCCTGATAGTAAAGAAGAAGAGGAAAAAAAAAAGTTGATGATGGACTAGGTTTAAAAGACATTCCCCAAAATCTGCCCCGCACCTATGTTTCCAAATTCGTTGGACGCTCAAGTGAACTGGAAACTCTACACCAGCGGCTACAGCAGGCAGAACGGGTGGTAATTTCTGCTATTTCTGGCATGGGTGGTATCGGTAAAACTGAATTAGCCCTGCAATATGCCATCAACTATTACCGGAAACATTATCTCGCTGGGGTTTGCTGGCTGCAGGCGCGGGATGTGGATTTAGGTAATTTAGGGACTCAAATTGTAAAGTTTGCGCGGAACAAAATGAAGTTATCCGTGCCGCAGAAATTAGACGACCAACCCCTCAATCTCGACGAACAAGCGCAGTGGTGCTGGGACAATTGGCAGCCATCGGATAATTTGGTGCTGGTGATTTTGGATGATGTTACTGAATATGATAAAATTAAAGCCTATCTGCCTCCAAATCACCCCCGTTTTAAGATTATTATTACTACCAGGAAGCAGTCGTTAGCAGAGTCTTTTGAGATGTTGCCATTGCAAGTACTTTCGGAAGCAGCGGCTTTGGAGTTATTGGAATCCCTAATCGGAAAAGAAAGACTAAACCGGCAGTGGTCGGAAGCCAAAAAACTCTGCAAATGGTTGGGATATCTACCCCTAGGTTTAGAATTGGTAGGGCGATATTTAAAAACGAAAAAGGATATATCCCTGACAGATATGCAGCAGCGGTTGGAAAAAAAGCATTTGGAACAGCGATCGCTAAAAGAACCAACTGCTACTATGACAGCACAAAAAGGAGTGGCAGCTGCTTTTGAGTTGAGTTGGCTTGAACTGAATCAAGATGCCCAGCAGTTGGGTTGTCTGCTGAGTTTGTTTGCTTTGGCTCCCATTGAGTGGGAATTGGTGGAAAATTGTTTGCCTGACCAAGACTCAGAAGATTTAGAAGATCTTAGAGATGACTTTCTGTTGGAACTGAATTTACTTGGGCGCAAGGGTCAGGGAATCTACCAGCTGCACGAGTTGATTCGAGAGTTTCTACGGGACAAAATGGAACATTACGATGGGGCTGATCAACTCAAGCAGGGATTTGGTGAGGCAATGGTGGCCGTAGCAGATAAAATTCCCAAAGCAACGACACAAAAGGATATTGCTACAGCTAGTCCCGCCATCCCTCACCTGACAGAAGCTGCGACAGTACTCTTAGACTGGCTCAAGGATGAAGATTTATACCAACCTTTCCAGGGTCTGGGTTGGTTTTACGAAGGTCAAATGGCTTATGACCAGGCATTACTCTGGTTAGAGCAAGGCTTAGAGCTTACCCGCGATCGCTTGGGAGAAGAACACCCAGATGTGGCCACCTCCCTCAACAATCTGGCAGTACTCTACTATAGGCAGGGACGGTACTGCAAGGCAGAACCTCTCTATGTCCAAGCCTTGGAGATGAAGAAAAAACTTTTAGGTACTGAACACCCCTCTGTCGCCATCTCCCTCAACAATCTGGCATTAGTCTACAATTATCAGGGGCGGTACTGTAAGGCCGAACCTCTTTTTGTCCAAGCCTTGGAGATCAGGAACAAACTATACGGTCAAGAACACCCACGTCTCGCTATCTCCCTCAACAATCTGGCATTAGTCTACCGTTATCAGGGACGGTACTGTGAGGCCGAACCTCTCTATTTCCAAGCCTTGGAGATGAAGAAAAAACTATACGGTCAAGAACACCCATCTATCGCTATCTCCCTCCACAATCTGGCTACTATCTACTGTGATCAGGCACGGTACTCCGAGGCAGAATCTCTGCATGTCGAAGCCTTGGAGATGAAGAAAAAACTTTTAGGTCAACAACACCCACGTGTCGCAGAATCTCTCAACGGTCTGGCTAATCTCTACTCTAATCAAGGACGGTACTGTGAGGCCGAACCTCGTTTTGTCCAAGCCTTGGAGATGAGGAAAAAACTTTTAGGTCAACAACACCCAAATTTCGCCAACTCCCTCAAGGGTCTGGCAGAACTCTACAATAATCAAGGACGCTACTCCGAGGCAGAACCTCTTTTTGTCCAAGCCTTGGAGATTTTTGAACAAAAGTTAGGGTCAAATCATCCCAAGACTATCGCTTGCCGCGAGAATCTTCAAAAATTGCGGGATGAGCTGACCTAGGAAGGCAGAAGGCAGAAGGAAAGGCAAGAGGCAAGAGGCAAGAGGCAAAAGAAAAAAAAATAGCAATTAAAGTAGGGTGGGCAAAGTAATCTAATCTATCAATACTCACGCATAACCAAACGGTTTTTGCCCACCCTACAAGCTAAAAACTATAGCCTAGAACAAGTTAATTTTTATGCTATACTATAGAGGTTTAATCACCAGTATTGCAGTCAGTTTTTTCTGATGACAAAAGTAGAACAGATTCAAGCTGAAATTGAGGCTCTCTCTAAGGAAGATTTCGTGCGCTTGAGAGAGTGGTTTGCTGAAAGAGACTGGTTACTCTGGGATAAACAGCTTGAAGCTGATATTGCCGATGGTAAGTTAGACTTCTTACTTGAGGAAGCAATGACAGCTAAATCCGAAGGAAAATTACAGGATTTGTAAGTGCATCGAACAACACCGCAATTTTGGAAGCGTTTTTACGCACTACCCGAAGCTGTTCAAGGTCTAGCCCGAAAAAATTATGAGTTGCTCAAAGCAGACCGACATCATCCATCTCTAAACTTTAAAAAGGTGGGTAAAAAATATTGGTCAATACGTGTTGGATTGAGTCACAGAGCATTAGCAATAGAGGATGGCTCTGACTTCATTTGGGTTTGGATAGGTGACCACGATGAATATGACAGACTAATCCGCTAGCTTCACTTTTCTGTTTGAGCTGGAGGAGCGAGACTGGTTGACTGACAAAAGATCATGGCGTAGGGAGTCGTTGAGGCAATGAAACCCAACAAAGGGTTAGACTTTCGTGTTCGTTACGCTATCGCTAACCCAACCTACGGGAGCATCAACTGTTCCCTGTTCCCTGTTCCCTGTTCCCGATTCCCGATTCCCGATTCCCGATTCCCGATTCCCTACTCCCTACTCCCTACTCCCTACTCCCTACTCCCTACTCCCTGATCAAATTACCGTAACCGTCCCGAACGCAAGATACTAACAATCAGCCACAAGCCTAAAAAACTAGCAGCAGCAAACAGGATATTAGTAACCACAGACATCTGGGGAGTTTGGCTTCCTGAGGCCACAATTGCTGCACCCACAATCAGGGAACCGACTACAATACTGAAGGAGAGTCGATTAGCGGAATCATCGATACTGTAACGTAGTTTGTCTAGCTCTGGGACAGTAATATTCCACTTCAGGGTTTCGGAACTGACCCGGTTTAAAAATAATTCGATTTGAGAAGGCGATCGCAATGACAGGCTTTTGAGATCCAAAACCGTTCTCAGAAGGGTTTGTAAGGGATCATCTCCCAGGAGTTGACGGCGAAACACTTCCGTAATCAGGGGTTTGATTTGGTCGAGCAGGTTAATTTCAGGATAAAACCCACGGGTAACCCCTTCCAAGTTAGCTAGGGTTTTGGCATATAAACCCATATTACCGGGTAAGCGGATTTTATTATTTCGCGAGACTTGCAGTATCTCATAAAACACTTCACTAAAGTTGATTTTGGAGAGGCTTCGGTTGTAATACTTGCGCAGCATACGGTCATAGTCATTTTCCAGGCCAGATAAACTGACCGACTCACTTGCTTCAGATAGTTGTAGGGTTAACTGAGCACATCGCTTGCCATCTAAATCTACAATTGCTAAGAGCATCTCCGTCAAAATCTGTTGGCTGCGGGGGTCTAAGCGTCCAATCATCCCACAGTCTAATAAAGCGACACGACCATCCCTCAGATAAAATATGTTTCCGGGATGGGGGTCAGCATGGAAGAAGCCATCGATGTAAACCTGCTGGAAAAAAGCCCGAAATAACAGGGTGGTAATTTCCCGTCGCTGGGTCTGGGTATCTTTGCCCTCTCTAGTTTGTGATAATTGCGCCGATAGCAGAGGTGCCCCTTCCAGCCACTCAATGGTGAGTAGCTTTTGGCTGGTCAAATCCCAGTAAATCTTTGGTATGACTAATTGCTGGGAATCGAACCAGCGGCTATTGGATAGATTACTGCGGAGTTTATCGGTATAGTTAGCTTCTTGGGTAAAATCCAGTTCTGCTTCTAGGGCAGTAACAAATTCATCAGCTATGGCAACGATATCGTAAGTCTTACCAAATTCCGTCAGAGAGACTAACTCCGCTAAGCCCCTAATGATAGCAATATCTTGGGCAACTATCTGATCAATCCCAGGACGTTGCACTTTCAGAGCCACGTCTTGACCATTTTTGAGGGTAGCGCGATGGACTTGACCAATGGAACCAGCAGCAATGGCTTGGGGATTGATAGTCGTAAAGGTTTCTGAGATTGGCTGTGCTAGTTCTTGCTGTAGTAGGGTTTCTATTTCACTCCAGGCTACTGGTGGTACATTGGCTTGCAAGTCAGTCAGGACTTCCACATAGGCTCCTGGTAATAGGTCGGGACGGGTAGACAGAAGTTGTCCTAACTTAACGTACACCGGACCTAAATTGATTAAAATGTTGCGAAGGACAGCAGGAGGGGGGAGTTGAGGTTCGTCATTATTTTTGTTGCCCGTTAGGAGTCCTCGCATGTAATCCCAACCGTTTCGGAACACAACTTCTAGGATTTCTCGCTGGCGGGTACTGGTTTGAGTTAGGGAAAACATTCGCTGAGGGTGGTTGAGTCATTTGGTTATATACTAGACTTCGCGGCAAAGTGGGGAAGAGGGAATCGGGAATCGGGAATCGGGAATCGGGAATCGGCAACAAGAATTGATGCCACAGCGTCGAAGCCTGTGGCACAAGGGCTGGATCGCACAAAAAAAAATTTTCTGATCTACTTGCCAATCCAGACTAGGTTTGTTAGACTTAATAAGGCGTCAAAAAAGACAAGCCGAAAAAAGACAAGCCGGGATAGCTCAGCTGGTAGAGCAGAGGACTGAAAATCCTCGTGTCGGCGGTTCAAGTCCGCCTCCTGGCATCTTCTTTAAATTGGGTGAGTTGCAAATTCTTGGGTTTTAGGGAATCGGGAATCGGGAATCGGGAATCGGGAATCGGGGAAAAATCCTGTGTGGCTGATTGCTGATAGCTTAAATACAGTTCAATCCCACCAATAGCAAACAACAACTGCATCGCGATCACGTTGAATACCGTCTCCCCATAATGCCCCTTCGTATCGATATCTTAATCGGCGTTTGAGTCGGTAACTATACTCTTCGTTTGTGCCATCAGTTACCTCTACCGAGTCAGCTCGCCATTTTTTACCCAAATCGATTAGTTGGGAAACTTTGGTATCTTGATTTTCTGCAAGTATGTATAGGGTATCTGCTGGATAGGCCACAAAATGAATAATGCTGCTATCTGGCATTGGACGATAGTTTGCCATTGCCAGCAGGGTATCTAGCAAACCACCAAAACTTAACCCATGTTCATCTGGGGCAAAGACTGGTTTGGTAAACAGAAAGCTTGCCCATAAATCTCTGTGCTTGGAAAGGTCAGTAATAACTTCTGGGCCATCAAACTCATTGAATCGGCGCTGCCAAACTAAAGCAGCAAATAGTTCTTGGGGAGAATAGGATTCAGCAAGGGATTGGATTTTAGTCAAGTCAAGCATTGTTGTTATGAGGGGTTTTACCTCGCCTAACTTCTTCTGCGTAAAAACGTGCCATCTACTAGGCTACCTCATTGCGCTCAATCGCTATTTCGATTTCATCGGGGTGAGCTTTTGCGTATACCCAAGCATTGGCTAAATCAGCAGCTGTAATTGTTGGATAACTTGTTAAAAGGTCACCATCACTGTATCCAAGACGACGAGCTTCTACAATTACCCAGACCGTAATACGAGTATTGGCAATACAAGCTTATTCCCCACAAACTCTAGGGTTTTTCTCAATTCCTTGCCAATTGTTTGTGAGACTTTGAGCCAGTAACTGAATAACCTGCACTTTTTCACTAGGGCTAAGGGCAAGAAGTTTTTGCTCTAAGTCTTGAAGTATCACAGAAGTCAATCCTTTGCTATAAATCTGATCTTAGTATAATATCATGTTAATAGAATCACTTCTCAAAAAATATACCTTACTTTTGGTAGGTAATCTTCCTCCTTATCCCCTGTTCCCTGTTCCCTGTTCCCTGTTCCCTTTTATCTACTAATTATAAGTGTTCAACCAACCTTGATATAAGTGATAAAAATAATCGGGTGAACCCAAAAGCTCACCCGATTATTCAGCTAAACTAAACTAAACTAATCTACTTAAGGGTTCCCGCTGGGATGCCTAAAATATCTTCAATCTTGGGCATTTCTTCGATAGGAATCACCCGTCCTTCATCTTCAAATCCAGCGATTTGATCAAAATTCAAATACTGATACAAATCACTAGCAAAGGGATTAATTTTCTCGGCTACAATTGACTGATACTCTTCAGCGCTGGGAATCCGACCTAACAAGGCACAAGCTGCTGCTAATTCAGCAGAACCCAAATAGACTCGGGCACCTTTACCCATACGATTATTAAAATTACGAGTAGAGGTAGAGAATACGGTGGCTTTATCAGCAACCCGAGCTTGATTCCCCATGCACAGGGAACATCCAGGCATTTCAGTCCGGGCACCAGCTATGCCAAAGATACCGTAAACCCCTTCTTCTTTGAGTTGTTTCTCATCCATCCGGGTAGGGGGACAAATCCACAACCGAGTGCTAACAGGGGGTTCCCCTTCTAGGACTTTGGCAGCGGCACGGTAGTGTCCAATATTGGTCATGCAAGACCCAATGAAGACTTCATCAATGCGATCGCTTGCGACTTCAGACAACAATTTCACATTATCTGGGTCATTGGGAGCCGCTACAATCGGCTCAGTGATTTCATTCAAGTCAATCTCGATAATTTCAGCATACTCTGCATCTGGATCTGCTTCCATCAGTACGGGATTTGCCAACCATTCTTCCATCTTGGCCACCCGACGCATGATCGTACGGGCATCTTGATAGCCTCGTGCCACCATATTTTTCAGTAGGGCGATATTGGAACGCAAATACTCAGATACTGTTTCTATTCCCAGCTTAATGGTACAGCCAGCACAAGACCGTTCCGCAGTAGCGTCAGTAAGTTCAAAGGCTTGCTCAACTTTCAAATCGGGCAATCCTTCTATTTCCATAATCCGTCCCGAGAAGACATTTTTCTTATTCTTCTTCTCTACCGTCAGCAACCCTTGTTGAATAGCCACATAGGGAATAGCATTGACAATATCCCGCAATGTTACCCCTGGTTGCAATTCACCTTTGAACCGCACTAACACAGATTCGGGCATATCTAAGGGCATGACTCCCAAAGCGGCACCAAAGGCCACTAATCCAGAACCGGCAGGGAAGGAAATGCCTAGGGGGAAACGGGTGTGAGAGTCTCCACCAGTGCCTACGGTATCAGGTAATAACATCCGGTTCAACCAAGAGTGGATAATGCCATCCCCAGGACGCAAGGCTACACCAGCACGAGAGGCAAAGAAGTCGGGCAATTGTTTATGGACTTTGACATCAACGGGCTTGGGATAAGCAGCAGTATGGCAGAAGCTTTGCATGACTAGGTCGGCACTGAAACCAAGACAAGCCAGTTCTTTTAATTCATCCCGAGTCATGGGTCCTGTGGTATCCTGGGAACCAACTGTAGTCATGATCGGTTCGCAAGAGCTACCTGGACGAACACCCGGTAAGCCACAGGCTTTACCGACCATCTTCTGGGCTAAGGTGAAGCCTTTGCCTGTATCTTCTGGTATGCTTGGACGGGTAAACAGGGGACTTGGTTCTAATCCCAAGGCTTCCCGGGTTTTATCCGTAAGCGATCGCCCAATCAGTAACGGAATCCGTCCACCAGCACGGACTTCATCGAGGATCGTATCGGGTTTGAGGGTAAAGGTGGAAATGACTTCCCCAGCTTGGTTAGTGATTTCACCATTGTAGGGATGGATAGTAATCACATCCCCAGTTTCCATTTTTGAAACATCGCACTCAATGGGCAATGCACCAGAATCTTCAGCAGTGTTGAAGAAGATCGGGGCAATTTTGCCACCTAAGATATATCCCCCAGCTCGCTTATTGGGAACATAGGGGATATCTTCACCGATATGCCAAAGTAAGGAATTAATTGCGGATTTCCGGGATGAACCAGTACCAACAACATCCCCAACATAAGCCACAGGATACCCGTTTTGTTTTAATTTAGCAATAGTATCTAAAGCCGACGGTATCCGAGATTCCAACATGGCCAAGCCATGTAACGGAATATCTGGGCGAGTGGTGGCGTGAGTGGCCGGGGATAAGTCATCGGTATTGGTTTCTCCGGGTACCTTAAATACAGTCACAGTAACTGCTTCCGGTAGTTTGGGACGCCCGATGAACCAAGCAGCATTGGCCCAAGCATCGATGACTTGCTTGGCGTAAGGATTGATATCGGAAATTTCTAGAACATCATTGAAGGCATCAAAGACAAGTAATGTCTTACTTAGGGCAGTAGCGGCTTCTGCTGCTAGGGTGGTGTGATTAGACTGGAGTAACTCAACTAGGGATTGGACATTGTAGCCTCCGACCATAGTACCCAATAGGTCTACAGCACCCTGGGGGGAAATTAGGGGACTAGTGAGTTCTGCTTTTGCGATCGCAGTTAAAAACCCGGCTTTGACATAAGCTGCTTCATCCACTCCAGGGGGAATGCGATCGCGTAACATAGCCATTAATGCTTCTTCTTCCCCAGCTGGTGGATTTTGCAGCAGTTCACAAAGTTGGGATGTTTGCTCAGCACTTAGGGGTAGGGGAGGAATTCCTTTAGCTCCCCGTTCAGCTAGGTGTTCACGATAAGAGTTCAGCATCATAGATTTACCTGTGCGCGGGCTTCATGTAAGACAATTGTTACAAAATATTGCCCTACCAGAGTGTGGCAAGTCATCAAAGCATCAAAAATCAAAGCATCAAAAAAGCGATCGCTATGGATCGCCGTGTCTGATGTTAGAGAGTTGTGAGAGTATCTGGGTTAACTCACTAGATTGGTTGCATCTGCTTTGACTCATCTTCTAGAAGCCTGACCAAATTCTGATCACCGTTAGCTTTAGCTACCTCTAGACGATGTTCCAAAGTTTGGCGCATCGTAGCCAGATGAACTTTTCTGCTCTCATTCAAGACTTTTTGCAGCCGGTGGCGAGCAATCGATGTCTTTGCAGCTACAGTAGGAATCGATTTAGCCACTGGTTGAGAATCAGTTACATCACAATTAGTTACAGTTGCATTACCAGTGCAGTAAGAAACACCACGCCATTTCAGATGATTTACCGGTGGCGGTTCAGGCATGTGTCTGGGATAGTGAAATCTCCAATTTTGAGCCCGATAAGTGCCACCAATTTCACCCTCTCTCACTTCTAGTAGAGAGGGTTCAGCGTCGTAACTTACACCACGATACCTAAGTTTCATATCTATTACCCCTCCGATTGACTAATAATAATATCAGACTACTTTTTTCAATAGTCTTGAGTGCTTTGAATAATGTTGAGTACTGAAATATTGAGTAATGAAATCTTGAGTACTAGAATGCTGAGTACCGAAATGCTGAGTACCGAAATGTTTAGTACTGAAATGTTTAGTATTGAGTAATATGTGATCAATGTTTACTCAGCCCTGAGGTCTTGACGCACCCAGCACCCAGCACTTTTTGACTCAAACAAAACTAGTGATACAAAGAGCTACCCTCTTTTATAGCTAACACCACGATAGGTCATGTTAGCCGATGATTTACGCCAAGGATTATGCTTAATCCGGTGAACTTTCCAGCTATGACCCCGGTAAGTTCCACCAATTTCCCCTTCAGATACTTCTAGGGTAGATGGTTCACTTTGATAACTAACACCTCGGTAATAAAGTTTCATTGCTCGAATACCTCCGATTGGATTGCTTAATGAGATTGCTTAATGGAATTGCTTAATAAGTTGCTTGGCCAAGAATTGCTTAATAAGTTGCTTGGCCAGGTGAGGAATTCTGTCTAAGGGTTAGGCAAGCCTGCCCTAGGTATTACTTTCTTGGATTCTCTACGGCTGATCTACTTCAGGACATCTGAGTTGAGAGCCACTGAGCCGACAGAGACCTCAGTGTTTATTCAATTCCAATTTTTATTTCTGTATCTATTTTGACACTTTTTTCCAAAAAAGTCAAATGTTAAGAAAAAAAAACCAAATTAGATCCTATCCAGTGATTCAGGTTATAGGCTAAGGAGGTTCTGACCAAGTTTGCTAGCTCCTCGGAAAGCACGGAAGCCCTCAACTACGCCTCTTGTCCCTAATACTCAAGAATTAATACTTAAGTATTAATTCTTGAGTATTAATGCCTAAAACTTAATATTTCTAAAACTTAATATTCCTAAAACTTAATATTTAAAACAGTAAGCTATCAGCGCTGCCTCCCCAAGACCGCGCTGCATCGCTCCTAAACTCCGAAACGTGAGTCTAGTTTACTTCTGACTTCTGACTTCTGACTTCTGACGCTAAGCGTAGCGCTATATCAGGGAGTGGGGAATCTTCAAGAGTACCCCCAAGGGTACTTTTATAGCCCTTGAGAGACATAAAACTGGATTTTTGAAGAGATTCTTGTATCTATACTAACGAAACCTTGGAGAACTTCTATGATTAGGTGCATAAAACAACCCACTTCCTCAGTGCTCAAGGTGTTTTTACTGGGCTGCTCATTGCTACTGCTGCCCTGTAGTCCTGCCTTAGCTCAAGGGTGTACTCAAGCAGAGATTAAGACTAATATCGCCAGATTCAACGATATAAACAATACAACCGCTAAAGAAGCTATAGTCCAATGTGGTCCAAAATCTGTCTATTTACTGATTGAAGCCCTGAAGACGGATAAATCTGCTGCAGTTCGGGAGGGAGCTGCTGTTGCTCTGTGGAGTATAGGAGAGGAAGCGGATCAAGCTGTCCCTTGGTTGATTAAAGCCCTAAGGAACGATGAGTCGGCGACAGTTCGTGCCAAAGCCGCTGCTGCTCTGGGATTGATGGGAGAAGCATCTTATGAAGCTATCCCTGATCTGATTGATGCACTTAAGGATGAATCTGCTGAAGTTCGCGCCAATGGTGCTTATGCCTTAGGGAACTTGGGAAAGAAAACCCATGAGGCTGTACCTCACCTAATTGAAGCCTTGAGGAATGACCAATCTGCTCAGGTTCGTGCTAACGCTGCTTATGCCCTAGGGAATAAAAAAGAGGCAGCCAAGTCAGCTGTACCTTACCTGATTGAAGCGCTAAAGGATGAAACATTCTCGGTTCGTATGACTAGCATCAATGCCCTAGAGCAGATTGCCGAGAAAACTAAAGATGTTGTTCCCCAGCTCATTGAGCGACTCAGGAACGATAAATCTGTCCTGATCCGGATTCGCGCTACCGAGGTACTAGGGGAAATTGGAGAGGCAGCTAAGGATGCTCTGCCTCTATTAATTGAGTTGCTTGAGGATAACTCAGTCTATGTTCGCTATTATGCCGCCTCTGCTCTAGGAAAGATGGGAACGGAAGGGGTTCAGGCTGTCCCTGACCTAATAGATGTCTTTTTCAAAGATGAATCTATCGATGTTCGCTATTCCGCCCTCTCTGCCGTTGTCGAAATTTCTTCTAAGGTTGGAAAACAGAGGAAGCAGCTCACCAAAGTGCAATTGGAACAATCCATACTGGAATTTGAAACAGTTATTCAAAGGCTAGAGCAAGACACGGAGAAAATTTTCCAGGATAGATGGATCGAAACCGTGCGTGGTGGTCTTGATAATCTCCAGCAAGAACAGGATTCTCGTAGTTATCAGAAAATTTTTAGCAAAGGGGTGATTATCTGGCTAACTCATATGCTGTTTTGGTTTGGACTAATACTGGTTTATCCCAAATCCCCCCAAGTCCAAGCTATCTTCTTTTGGAATCCCTCGGTGCGGAAGTTTTTTGGACTGGGGTACGTAGGCATAGCCCTAACTTGGATTCCCTTTCTACGCTCGAAGTTATTTGCCCCCTTCCAGGAATCCTTGCTGTCAGATGCAGATTTAGAAAACTTTGATGAACAAGCTTACTTTCCTAACTTGGAAGTCCAGCCCCAGGGAAGAAGTATAACGCAACCCATTCAAGAAGCAATACCGGATCTGGAATTACCCATTGTCCTGGAAGGAGAATCAGGATTAGGGAAATCGATGTTTCTACGGCACTTAGTGAAATCATCTAAGCGGATCATCGTCTATTTACCTGCTGAGAAATGCGCTAATGGCGTGATCGAAGCGATTCAAGCAAAACTTCATGGATTCGCCCAAGACTCTGGTTTCTTGCGAGACCTGATTTACAGTGATGCCATTGATATCTGTATTGATGGACTCAATGAAGTCACTCCAGACACACGAGCGATGATTACCACTTTTGTGGAAAGTTACTTCAAGGGCAATATTATCATCGGGACCCAATC
>NZ_JAAHHZ010000145.1:0-13956 GCF_010672005.1 Moorena sp. SIO4A5
CACAAAGATGTGTCCACGTCTGGTAAAGATAAAAAAGAGACATCCCATCTAGACACTATTACGGAAGACCAACCAACAGGAGTAGTAGCAAGAGTAATCTCCCAACTAGAGAGAGCAGCTCAAGTCGACTCAGATGTCTTAAAAGGAGCCGTGAAATTCTATATTCGTTCTCCTTTCTGGGACGAAATCAAGGATGAAACGTGGCTTAATGTTCCATTCACAATCAGAAAAATGATAGATCGGTTTGATTACACCTAACTATCACTGGGGAAGAGGATTGATTTGTGTTTATTTGTGTTTATTTGTGTGGTAGGTGGTGTAAGACGGAGCGATTATGTTTTAGAGAAAAAAGTGGGTGGTGTAAGACGGAACTGTTCCGTTTTAGAGAAAAAACGGGTGTTGCAAGTTGTCTAAGACGGAACCGTTCTGTTTTAGAGAAAAAATGTGGGTGGTGCAAGGGCGATCGCTTTTGGTTCCGCAAAGCTGATCGCAAGGGCGGAACGGTAACAGGGTTGCAAGGGAGCCTATGTGCCTAAGTAAAATTATTCCTACGTAAGTATTTTCGGAATCCTGATTCATCGCTCCTGGGGGGTGACATGCAAACTTAAATCCTTGCTGGGTAATAATTTTAGCCCATCAGTTACAAAAAGATACATGCTGTTTTGGGCTGACATTGTATGTAGTTATAGAAAATGAAAAGAGGGTCAATTGGCTACTGTATTTTGGCTAAGCTCATTGACATCAAAGCCTTATATCGTAAGCTCTTTAGTTCTCATGTAACCTCCTCAGCGTACGCTCACCTTCTTTATTTAAACTTTACAAAAAAAAACTTTTCTTTATTGTAAAAAGAAAAGTTTTTTTTTGTTTATTAAAGTATTTCCAGAAAGTTAAAAAGATGTCAGAAATAAGGATTAACAGTGGTACTTAATAAAGCCATTAACTGTTTAAAGTAAATACTTTTTGTGGCGAGACTTTAGATGCATCGATAACGTGTTTAGGTTTTAAAAAATGAAAAAAAATCAATTGAAACCTGTATATTACCTGATATCTATTCCTCTTCTGTCATTTTGGGACAATCGAACAATCTTTAATCATTTGAGCCTAGAAAAAATCAAGATTTAAACCCAGTTTGACAGAATAAAGCTATAGCAATTATACGACTTGTGAGGTACAAATATCTGGGTTTTAGGGAGCAGGGACTGAGGCCGTAGGCCACGCGGGGCTCGTTCGGAGCAGGGAGCAGGTAACACAGAAGAGGCAAGAGCCAATAGTAAAACAATTCTGTGTACCTCATGAGTCCTAGAAACGCTATATAATTTTTTGTTAATTAAATAGCCTCATAACTCTTGTACAGTAAGCTTTATGAGTTTTTTTTTGACTTTAAATGATCGCATAGCAGGTACTAAATAACCCAAATTATAAAGACGGGAGTAGGTCAAAGTTGCAGAACCGATGAACTATATACTATCAGAGTAAACTAAAACACATGATAGGGCTATATTTTAGCACAAATGTTCTACATAAGTGACATGCTTCCTATAAAAACCTACAAAGATTATTCGGTTGAGTCCAGATTATCGAGTTGTAAGCTGATGCGCATTTAAATTGGTTTTTACCTGTTTGCATATCCGCTGTTCCCTCTTACTTTTGAGCAATTTAGTTATCCCAATCTAAATGCTGAACAGCTCACTAAGCAAGAGTGTTGAGAATCAGGGCTTATTATGGTCATAATTCTTGCTCCATATCATATTTTTGGTCAATTTTTCTTGCGCTTACCCTGGGAAACTGATAATACCAAATCCGGTATTATAGTTTAACTAAATCCTCAAATCAAGTCTAGGCAAAAACTTTGATTATTTTGAAGATAGTCTTATTCAACCGGATTTGGTATGAGTCCAGATTATTCAGTCGTACTAAGCAAGTTCAGGGAATAACCTACTATAGCTAATCGGAGCTATCCAATTAAAAATGACACTATAGTCTTTAACAGCTTGATCAACTGTCTTATTGACTTATAGATCTTACAGCACACCTGCAGTAGGGAAAAACATAGTACCGCAATCAAGAGTGCTGATTCTAATAGAGATATTGGGGGTTTAACACGATACGTCACAGTAAACATCTCACCAAGGATATTTACTTCAGAGCAAATAAGGATATTTGCTTCAGAGCAAATGGTGACTGAAGTAGCATCAGATGATGCTAACCCCTCAAGGGGATTGGGTGTTTTTTCTTTTTGCATAACCAAAATGGTTAGATTAGCATGAAAAGTAGGAGGATGCATCCCATATTTGTAAAAAATTGGCGTAGGGTGCGTTAGGGACGGGCTCACCAAGATGCAAGCCATAGCAAGTGGGACAAGTCCGTCCCGTAACGCACCACCGCGTCAGACAGCAAAAGTGGGATGCACCAGAACATCAGACGGTACTTACGGTCACTTGCCGGTTACTAGTAAGTTGCCGTCTGATTTTTAATTTGCCTACTACTTAATGTTACTTGAAAGTATAGTCAAATCAGGAATATCGGATTTATTCTCTAAGATTTATTCTGTTTTTTTTTGTTTATTTTGTAAAAAAAACAAATCCGCTATTAACGCTTATAAATTAGGCATTATATTCTTTTAAATTAAAATCTATTTATGAAATTTTGATAATGATTTAGATTTTTTTTTCGATATTTATTAAGGTATTTTTACAAGCATATTTGTTATAATTAATAATTTTTATATTCATTTTATTTTGAGTTTTAACTTTTATTTATGCCTACCTACTTAGATAAACGGATCAGGAGCAGGTGTGGAGGCAAAAAAAATCCATTTTGATAGCGTATTCAGACCTGTCAACTTCATGTAAGTAGGTGGGCGTAATTAAGTGTAAAATAGCGATTGAAATTCAAAATCCTGAAACCCTTATTAATAGAGGATTCCAGCTTAATTTTCGGATTTTGAGTTTTAACGTTTATTTATGCCAACCTACTTACTTGGGGATGTCGCAGACACACGACCTAGTCCTAATTCCAGGACTCAACCCTGTTCCGCTACCTGAATGCCAGCAAACGGTTATGACTCAAGAGATAGACAAAATCCCGGTTAAGAATTTAAAAACCCGATACAAGATAGGTCGCACCGCTCTTTATGAGCGAATGAAACATGCGAATATTGAAACAAACAAAGAGGGGACTCGCTCTTTTATATCTGGTAGACAACTGGAGGAATTAGATCGTTTAAACACCCATTTGGAAAGGGGTGGAACCTTTGAAGATTTTGAGCCATTATTAACCGAAGAATTTACCGAAGATAGTCAGGAAACTATCTCCCTGGACAGTTCACCGAACAGTTCACTGAACAGTTCACCGGACGTTCGCCGGACAGGTTCTTGGAAGGCAGAACGGGAAGCATTGGAGGTGTTGATTGATGCCATTGCCTCTGGTATTGAGAGAGCCAATATCAACAGAATGCAGCCCCTGAGTCCCATAGAGTACATGCAGCAGTTGAAAATGGCTGCCCAAGAACAGTGGTTATTGACCACTTCGGAGGTTAGAGAATTGATAAAGGTAAAACCTCACACCAGGAAGGGTGAGGATACCTACAGGAGGGGTTCTTGGGTGTTTGTTAAATCGGGGAAGATTGGACGGGAAACTGCTTGGCGTGTGGAACAGGAACAGGGAACAGGGGACAATAGCTGATAGCTTCCCCTAAGCTTCTGTCCATCCTTCAATCGTAGCCATCAAAATGTTAACTAATGGATGGTCTATGGCTTCCTTGAAAGTTTCCACACTTCCAGCTTTCAGGGCATTAATTACCTTATCTTTTAGGGGTGGGTTATTCTCAATTTGGTCAACAACTTCACCTACAACTGCATTTCTCTCTTTGTTAGTTGTAGTGGGATTAGTCTGGGATAGTTGGTTGAGAAGTTGCTGGATTTCAGCTGCTGCTTCCGTTAGGTTTTTATCAGAAGCATGATTGTGTATGACATTCCCTGTGTAATCTCTTCCAGCAATACTACCATAATTAGGATTATTGAATTCATTATATTGAGTGTTAGACATAGGTTGACTTCCTATAGCTTTAATAGGTCTACTGACTCCAAGCTTAAGAATCTCCAATAAATGAAGATTATACTGATGATAAATTGCTATCTCGTTATCTTTAGCATTTAGTTGTAGTTTGTATCTCTCTTTTATAACTTTAAGTTCTGTTTCATAGGTTTGTTTTATATCACTATGAATCTTTTCTTTATCAGCATCTGGTGGAACATTGACTTTGATGACAAAAACATTGTCTCCTTTGTTTTCAATACTCTGAACTGTTAACTCAGTCCCTTCATTTTCAACCCTTACTTTGTTCCTAGTATCGTCAAAGGCTTTGATGAAAGCTTCCCAGTTAACACCATCCTGAAAAATTAAGTCAACAGTATTGAAAACCTCTTGGAATAGCTTAGTAAATTCTCCTGGTTGAAATTCGCCACTACTTGGACGACGCTCACGGTCATCTGTTCCTGGTTTAGGATTTTCCAACAGATAAACAAACCGACAATCAACATCTTCTAGCTTAGTGCTACTTTCAATATTCCATGCTTCTAAACAAGCTCCGGTAAAATAAGCATGAGTAAAATCAGTACCAACGCAATTAGCTTCAGTTAAATTAGCCCATTGTAAATTAGCATCCTCTAAAGTGGCTTCGCTAAGATCAGCCAGCTTTAGATTAGCCTTATTTAAAATAGCTCCTCTTAAATTTGCACCTCTAAGATTGGCATCAACTAAATCAGCCTCTTCTAACTCAGCCTTTTCTAAAGTGGCTTCACTGAGATCAGCGAGTTTTAGATTAACCTTATTCAGATTAGCCCCTCTTAAATTTGCACCTCTAAGATTACCATTAATATAAGACTTGTTATAACCCTTACCACGAACCAATAATTCTATAATAGCCGTATCAGCTAAGATAGTATTACCAGGTCTAGCTCGGTCAAGTTTAATAGTTTTCCGCCAACAAGTACGAGTGATAGTAGCCTCCCTTAAATCTGTATTTTTAAGGCTTGCTCCTGTAAAATCAGCATCGGTTAAATCGGCCTTGTAAAAACTGGTTCCTCCTGTGGCAGCAAAAGCAATAGCAATAGTGCGAATCCAGGCATCTCTGGGGTCTCCTTTTAAAGCACGCCAGCCCACGTAAATACCAAGTAAGGTGAAGGCTCCGGTTCCCGCTCCGGCTATGGCTAGGGCTACGGCTCCAGCTCCGGGTCCAGCTCCGACTACGGCTATGGCTACGGCTACGGCTACGGCTACGGTTCCGGCTAGGGCTACGGCTACGGCTAGGGCTACGGCTCCAGCTAAGGTTGCGGCTACGGCTACACCTGCGCTTATGCCTATAACTGAGCTTACCAATCTGGCTTCGTCTTTGGCTACTACAGCTACGGCTCCAGCTAAGGTTGTGGATCCGAGTCCGACTACGGCTACAGTTACGGCTACGGCTCCTCCAATACCTTGACAAAAGATTACAACAAATAAGATAATTATTATAATCAAAACTGTCGAGGAAAAGACTTGCTCTATTTCGTCACTAGAGGTAAATAAAAACGCTATTAATAACCCAAAAGTGAAGGAGATGAATCCTGATAGTACTGACATTATCCACGAAACCAACAAAAGAACAATTGCCCACTGTTTCTGTAATCCTGCCTTGGCCTTACAGAACTTAGTTCTGGTTAGATTAGCATTCTTAAAATTCGTTCCTCTAATATCCGCTTCACTAAAATTGGCACCTGAAAGGTCTTTCCCCTGGAATGACTGACCTCTAATATTTCCCCTTTGGAAATCCCGTTTTCCTGTTGCATATTCTCTCAGAACTTTATTAGCTTTCATCAGCGATAATTCTATATAGAAAAGGGAACAAAAATTATCACAATTTATTTTAATTGAAGTGAATTATGTATCGCTTTCTAGTATAAATTACAACAAAGAAATCAAGATTCTGGAAATACTTTCGTAGGAATAAATTTACTTTGGCACATAGGCTTCCTCACAATCCTGCTACTGTCCCACTCCTGGGATACGTTACGCACAGCCAAAGGCGATTGACCGTAGGCCACGCTATGCGAACGCAGAGGAAATGCAACGAATTTTCTTGATTCCAGCCATCGGTTTCCGTGGATTCGTTTGATCCAAAACTTGAAATCAGAAAAGCAGAACCCCTCATGAGGAAAGTATCATGAGGGGTTCTGTGTTGGTTCTAGGGCAAGCAGCGCCCACAGTCATAGGAAAGCCGAAGACCTTCCCTAGTTCCATAATATGCGATGGTTTTAAGGGTAGCTTCAGGTGCGATCGCTGTTAACAGGCACTCGAACACGCGCTCCGCTGTGGAAACCAGATAAATACCTTGGTTTTAAGTTCAAATTGCAGATTTTAGATAAATATCTCGGTTTTCAGTTCCCGGCTGGGTCGGCGCTCGGCATAAATTTTTTCTCTAAAACACTCAGATCCAATGGCCTCGCGCGACCACAGCCTAGTCGGCCAGGCGGAGTGTGGAGTTTTTTCTTCGATTAGACCTCCGTTATAAAAATTTATACTAAATTTTTATAACTCCGTCCTAACCGTACGAAAAAACTCCAGGAGAGGGAGAGGGAGAGGATATTAAACTGCTCAGTCGGATTTTCTGGTTGAACATATACATTTCCTTGGGTTTCTGTAGTCGATTCTGGGGTTTCTGTCCTGAGGTTGCTATCATCAGCTATAACAATTGAGTTATTACAGAAACCACTTATTCTCCCAGTTTTCTTAACATGATTTCGCAGAGCATGGACTTGGTCAGCTTGCTCTAAAGTTAGGGAAGCCTTACCTTCTGAATCGGTCTGTGCTTCTATCTCTAAGTAATGTAAGTCGTTATAGTAAGCGTCTTTTTAAATACTAAGTTCGCTCATCAGCGTTTCGGGGCGAATCGCCCCTGATGGTGCAGAATTCTGGTCAAACAATTTTTTTTCGGGATTCCATATTATGTACAGTGCTGAGAAAAAATTTCTGGAGTGACCCCATAATTCTGGGGTGGGCTGCTCAATGACAATGGTAATTTGGGCTTGAACAAGTGCTGTTACAAGCCTTTATCAATAACCACCATTGGTGAAGAGGTAAATACCCTGGTTACGAGGGTGTAGTTGTTGTTAAGTCTGGGGGAGATAGAGCAGCGAAATAGCTTGTTAGGTTGAGCACCGGGAAATTTTTATTCCAATGTTTCCCCAGTTATTGAAGTTCGACGGCTGGAGTTTCTGTTCTCAGTTTCTGCTAATGAGGTTGCTTTTCGGGTACACGGCGTTTTTGTTTTCGGGTGTGTGCTGGGGGTTTTGTGGATAGGTGGTGTCGGTTGTGTGCTGAGGGTTGAGGTGTAGGTAGTTGTTTGGGATCGCGTTTATCTATGGCACTAAGGAAACCCGCTCTCGGTGTGTAGGAGCGGGTGTTAAGAGGTTGGAATTCACCTTTTAAGCAGGTGCACAAAATTAATTACACATTTTCCAAAACTCAAAGCCTTACGATGTAAGGGGTACAGAGATTGGTAGTAGGAAATTAATTTTGTTTAAATGCTTATATGCCCTGGTTCAAGGTAATGACTAAAGTTTTGGTCAATTAACCAGGGTTTTCATCTATTTCTTGGGCTTCTTTGTCTTCTTCAGTCGTTCAAAAGCCTGTATACTCTGATTTACGGTTGTACTGCCATAAGCAAGTATTTGAAGTAATGGCTGTAAATTTTCAACATTTGTGAGTATTTTATCATTGCTAATACAGGCAATAGTCAAAATACAGACTGAAACTACTGAAACTACTGACTTGTTAACCATAATCAATCTCATCCAATAACGACAGGACAGTGTAGATTAGGTAAAGGATTGGACGACCAGTACAATTCCTAACCTAATTTCTACTTAATGGTCAGATTGAGATTCGGACATCTCAATCTGACTTATCAATATGCAGTTTAAGACTCAATTTGATTTATCCACCTATTCATCAATCAAAAGGTTGATTAACCTTCGAACAATATTTTCTCCATAATTTCTATCAAAAGTCACATGCCAATATTTCTAATATCTATCAAAAGTTGCATAAAAAATCTCTATCAAAAGAAAGATAGTGACTTGAATATCTCAAATATCTATCAAAAAAGAACTATAGGGATTGGATATCTCAAATATTTGTCCAAAGTTCAATTAATACTTGGACATTTCAAATATCTGTCAAAAGTAACATAGCGCTATGGATTACTGTTAGGAAATAACAGAAAGATACAGGCACTTAATATTAACTAAAATCTGTTTTTTCTTGTGTTGGAACTGGGTCGGTGAGGTGATTTCCTTCCCTCTACTAGTAGGTAGCTAACACCGCGATAAGAAAGTTTCATGGTCTTCGCCTCATAATGTGAGTGTAGTGATAAGAGGCGCGTTCCTTCAGGATTTATCCTTAGTTCCGTCTCTCCATGAAGCTTGATCACCTATGCTTAAGTCATGAAGAGATGAACGATTTTCTGTTTCTGTATCTATTGTAACCGTTTTGCAGGTAAATGGCGTAATGCTAGAGGAACGGGGGAGTTTTGAAACCGGACTGTTGAGGGTTGTGATCGCACCCAGTGAACGTGATCGCATAAACGCGGAAGCTGAGGCCGTAGGCCACGCTTTGCGAACGCTTCCGGAGCGTAGCGTCCCCTGCGGAGGATCGTGTTTGTAACCTGCTTACTGCACAACCATCTACCATATACAGAATTTCTCAACTAGTGATGGATGCTTTCCGGAAAGCAATAAGGGAATTCTACACGAGGGTTGACTGGTTATGATTCAGATATGGTCAAGGATACAGCCACAATCAATCCAATAAACTATTTCACACTTTCCGGAAAACAATCTAAGAGTCGAGATAGGCAAACCACCTTGATACTTAACCTGATGGCTGCGATCGCCTTTGGCGCAGCTTTGCTGATCGCGTAGCATGACCAAAGGGCGATCACGTAGCGTCTCCTTAGGAGAATCGGACTGCACTGATACATTGATGCAGAATGGAAGGACGAGCGCCACCATGGTCATGGCTATGGTTTATGTCGTTTATTGCATATTGGTAATATTCTGGTTCGTGACCCTCAACCAATAATAGTTATTGAGTATTTCCTCAAGTGATCTACTTCTTATGATGGTCAATCCCTGATTTTGGCCATATTGGGATGATGGATGGGGATGGGGGTAATGTGCTATCAGGATGTGGAGCCATCAGTGAAGTTTGACCCCTATGGTGAGGTAAGGGATTTAGAGAGGATTGGGTATTTTTACAGGATAAACGCATCTTATTTTGAAATGCCTAGTGAATATGAGATTGAGCCGATAAATATTTATGCTTATTGATTTGAAAATCCCTTCTGAGTAAGGCTTCTAGAATTTAGATGCGTTTGTCCTGGGTATTTTTATCTAACAACTCCTTATGACAGTTCACTAGATATCTTCATAAAAGTATATAACAGTTGACAGAATAATAAAATATAGAAAAATCAGAAAATTGTTAATAATTTGTAACTAGAGTAGTCCAAATAAAGCAAAATACAAAAAATTATACCTAATACTATAAGACTCTATAAAGAATTAATTAATTTTAAACAAATAATTATAATGAGATCTATACTGAATAAAGTTAAACAAACTCGATAGGAGTTATGTCATGGCTAAATCCTCAAAAGAACCAAATGGTAGGCTTGAAAATTTGATAGGTAGCGCATCACCAAATTGGGTACCTGAATCAAATGATGGGGTGCCTACGGCAAATGATGTAGGTGATATAGTTAAAGGTGTTGCGGTAGGAGCAGCGGTAGGAACAGCAGCAGTAATTGTAGCAACTGCAATAGATAATATGACCAACAATGAGTCTACTAACGATCAGTCTACTAATGAATAACTAAGTAGTCAAACATATATAAACGGTGCTGAACTTATATAAAAGCACCCACTCCTGATCGCGAAAACGGTTGGGTTTTTTTTTAAGTTACTACTGTATTAGATAAGTAGTCGGACATAAATAAACAGTACTGTTTCAAAAACTGTAAAATGCTTGTAACCTTTACCCCAAAAGGTTTTGCTTATATTTACAAAACTTTATACAGTACCCAAAACTTTTGTCCGACTACTTAATATGACCAACGTTCAGCCTACTAACGATCAGTCTACTAATGAATAACTAAATAGTCAAACATATCTGGGGGGGCGACAAAAGAGGTTGTAAGCCTTACATGATGAAGAGTTGAGCAAATTATGATAAAAAAAGATAGGTCCGAATTTTTCAACCGAGCCTACCAATAATAATGCTACCCACAATTTACCAAAATCATCTGAAAAGTCAACTCACGACAGCTCACTATCTGGTATTGAGTTTGTTGGTTACAGTTTTGCAATCGGTCAAAAACGTCAGGCTCGAAACTCTAGCGGCATCCATACCATTCCCAATTTTATTTGAAAGTCGTCGCAAAAAGCTGCAAAGATTTCTGGGACTCAAAGGGTTAGGTATTGAGCACATTTGGTGGCCGATTCTACAAAGTATACTGATTGAATCAATTGAGCCAGGCCAAGTGGTGCATATTGCGATTGACCGTACCAGTTGGAGTTGTATTAATATCCTGATTGTAAGTCTCATATGGGACAAAAGGGCTTGGCCAATATACTGGACTATTTTAGACAAAAAAGGGAGTAGTAATTATCAAGAACAAACCGAGGTATTGAGCAAAGCTTTATCTCAATTAAAGGATTATAAAACTATTGTTCTAGGAGACCGAGAATTTTGTGGAGTCAAACTGGGGCATTGGCTTTCACAACAAGCGGTAGACTTTTGTTTACGGCTCAAGAAGAGTACCTTTGTCGAGGCTGAGACTGACCAGTTAGTGGAACTAATGAACTTAGGATTAGTGCCTGGAATGAGTCTATTTATAAACGAAGTCAGAGTGACCAAACAAAAAGGATTTGGGACTTTCAATGTAGCCTGTAAATGGCAGCGCAAGTACCGAGGATTTGGCTCCGATGAAGCTTGGTTTATCCTGACAAGTTTAAGCACTTTGTCAAAAGCAATCGAAGCCTACCGGAAAAGATTTTCTAGAGAAGAAATGTTCCGAGATTTTAAGCTAGGGGGCTATAACTTGGAGGGATGTAAAGTGGAAGGCGAGCGATTAATAAACTTAATTTTAGTGATGACAATTGCTTACACCAGTGCCACTATAAAAGGACGAACAATTAAGCGTAAAGGAATACAAAAGTACATCGGTCGTGTGAAAGAAGTCAAGCGAACAGAGCGAAGACATAGTAGTTTTTACATTGGTTTGTATGCTCATAATTGGGTGAGTTTTTGGGGTGAATGTACAGAGATCGTGACTCATTTAATGAGACTAAATCCCAATAAACTCCCCAATTATAAAAAGGGTTTGAGGGCTATGTCGCTTATCCTGTCAGCTTCCTAGCCATTCATGTCGCCCCCCCAGCAAACATATAAGTACCTGGACAAAAATAAACCTAACTATATTAACTTGTGTAAAGTGGCCAAAAGTCCCTCTGCTCCCTGCTCCCTATTTCAACAGTTAATTTTACTTTTATCCGACTACTTATAAACGGTGCTGAACTTTTTAAAAATTTTTTTACATTAAAAAATGCCTTATCTAAGGTCAATATAATGTTAGAACACTACTTATTTATCACTACCTGGCAAAGCATGCAGAAGAGGCAGGACTCAGTAAGCCCATTTCAGCCCATCAGTTGCGCCACTTTTTGCTCACTTGGTTGAAAAAAAACAAGGGATTGATGATGCCCTAATCCAACCCTATTCCGGACATTCTTCTCTACAGTCATTGGAAGTGTAAGTAGGTGGGCTTAATTATCAGTAAAATAGCGATTGAGATTCAAAATACTGAAAACCTCTTTAATCAAGGCTTTTAGCTTCATTTTCCTATTTTGAGTTTTAACATTTATTTATGCCCACCTACTTATTCAAGACTGAGTATAAGGGAAGCTCAAGAAATTTATGATCAAGTGATGGTGAAGTTCTCTGTATGAAAGGGTTTCAGGTACTTCGACACTTCGTGACAGCTTCTCTAGCATTACGCCTACTTAACCCGATGGCTGCGATCGCATAGCGTCTCCTAGGTCTAATCCTGTAGCGTGACCTTGGGAAACATTATGACCTTCGCCCCTCCTCCTAAAACCCCAACTTCTGCACCGCCCTACGCTTAACCTCCTCACCCCGCCGGTCGTACTTAGCCGTAGTCACAGGGGAAGCATGGCCAGCTAACTTTTGTACCGTCACGATATCAATCCCAGCATCGAGCAAATCAGAGCAGAAGGTTCTGCGAAAATCATGAGGACTAAAGGACTCCACCCCAGCTTCTTTGGCCCGTTTCTGCAAAATCAACAACACGGCCTGGGGGGTCATAGTTCTGTACTGTATCTGCCCACCTTTGAATATTGGGCACAACAGCGCTCCCGGTTGGCGACCTCTGACACTCAACCAATCATTTACAAACGCGATCGCACCTTCGGGTAAATAGACGGTCCTATCCTTACCTCCCTTACCCTGGCGCACTTCCAATGCACCACTATCACCATCAAAATCTCGCACTTCCAGCTTTACCACCTCTGCCCGTCGCAGTCCTGTACCCCGTAGGATGCCAATTAGGGCTATATCCCTAACCCCTTGGTTAGTTGTATCAGAGGCACATACCTTAATGAGTGCTGTAATTTCTGCTTGAGTTAACGCCCGACCTCTGGGTAAGGGATGATTCTTAATCCTGGGTAAATCCACCGCCGCCTCAAAATCTTCTGGATCCATCAGTTTCAACTTCTTTGCCACAGTTAATACTCCCCTGAGGGCTGCCATCTTTTTTTGAACCGTGGCCGGGGCATTGATTTCTAGTAGTGCGGCTTGGACGGCAGCGGTGTGCTGATAGGTGAGGGCTGCCCAGTCAAGGGTGTCTGCATCGCATTCGTTATTGGTGAGTAGGGATGCGATCGCATCTAAGGCTTGCCTCATTGTTGGCTGCGACCCCGGACTCAAGCTGTTGAGATAGACCCGTGCTGGATGCCCAGTCAAAGGTAGAGCTGTGGTGAGAGAGAGCGATGTGGTAGTGAGGGTCACGCGCGATGTGTTTATCAGAAGTCCTCTTCTAAGAAGTCATTATCACATGGAATGACTCACAGTTTGTATTACACTATTGACACTTTGTAGTATATTATGTAGTATAGATACAACAGAGTAATACAGGCCAGAAACCTGCTTGCTCCGAAGCACCTTGAAAACTTCAGAGAATGCCAAATCTATGGGTCGGCTCACCTATTGGAGAAGGTAACTGTCTGTAAAACAGCCTTGGAATGCATTGTTGGTTCAAATCCAACTCGACCCATCTTGCCCCTGTGATGCAATTGGGAGACATAACCCGCTTAAAACGGGTTTTTTGCAGGTTCAAATCCTGTCAGGGGTATTGCGGGGATGGAGCAAAAGTGGCTCATAGGTCTCATAAGCCTGAAATCAGTGAGTGCAATTCTCACCCCCGCCACCAATAATCTCACCTATTCCATGTTTAGCCACTAGTGCTTCTAATATCACCTGGACTTGCTTAGGGGAAAAATGCTCAGCAAAATGCTCAGCATTATTGATCACGACTGTAGCAATATGCTCTATATATATACGTCTGTTTCTGATTCAAGCGACTCGCTAAATGTCTTCTAAATTGTCTGCTAACTCTACGCAAAAGTTTTTGTTGGAATAGATTTCGACTTTCTGTTTACTGACTTTAACCATCACTATTCACCCCCAAAAATCAAACCATTTCTAATGCAGCCCTGGTGATGTACTGGGAAAAAGCTTCAGTTGCATGGGCATCCCAGATATTCTTACCGCCAGGTTCCCAGTTTTGCTTGCTGTAACAGATATCTTCTTGACAGTCATAACAAACTGGAAATGAATTAT
>NZ_JAAHHZ010000146.1:0-13812 GCF_010672005.1 Moorena sp. SIO4A5
CTTTAGAAGCTTTTCGGAGTGCCATGTCTTGCCGTTTTGTCCATTGGCTCCAGGAGAATCGAGACGTATTTGTTGCTTACAAGGCGAGTAAGGGCTACATTTGGGCTTGATTTTGACTAAAGTCCCACTATTAAAGGTTGAGTGTGCCATGTGGTTATTTGTCGAAACCGAGGGTGTGGAACCAACCAATAATGCTGCGGAAAGGGCGATTCGTCCTGCCGTAATTTGGCGACGTACCAGTTTTGGGACTCAGACTCAAGCTGGTAGTGATTTTGTGGCCAGAATGTTGACAGTGGTTACAACCCTAAAGTCTCAGAAGCGTGATGTTCTCGAATTTTTAGTACAAGCTGTTGTTGCTGCTCGCTCCGGTTCACAAGCTCGAAGTTTACTGCCATTGATATCTACTTCTTGTATGGAATAGTCCGGTACTGGTTCTGTTAACTTATAAGATAATTTGTTGATAGCTGCTTAATTTTATTGCTTCATGGTTTGACTCCACGTTCGGGGAGTAGTGGTCGTTTTTGTCGTAACCGTTCAGGGGGGTTGTAATCATCAAAAAAACACACCCGGCAGGAGTAATAATGAAATAAAATTATTGAGCTGCGATCACTAGCTCTTGCTCATGGTCGTGATCAGAAATAGCTACCTATGGGAGTAACGAAGGGGCAGGTTTACCTGCGCGTGCAGCGGGGAATTGCATTTGTCAAAAACTCCAAGACATTACGCTGCTGGGACTTCAATGTTGTCACAACAGTTAACATACGAGCAACAAAAGCACTCCCTGCTTGAGTCTGAGCAACCTTAACTGGTACGCCGCCAGATTACTGCTGGACGGATGGCTCTTTCTGCTGCATTATTTGTTGGTTCCACACCCTCAACACTCACAAACAACCATAAAGCTGGTTCAACTTTGAGTAGTTGGCGACAAGTGCGGACAGTTTTAGCAAGGGGTGTTTTCTCCTGTGACCCAATCGAGTAAGAATCTGCTTGTTTTAAAGTCAACTTGACCGCTTCACGTATCTCCAAGGGCTAGCAATTGAAACTGACAACGTTTCAAAGTTCCATATAGTACTCGATGCCACAATTCAAACAGCTTCTCCTGTTGTTTAACCAATGCAGTCCCTAATTCTTTAGATACCCCAGGACGTTCCGAGATTTTAATGAATTCCCGTCGCAGATGTGCCCAACACAATTGCCGACGTTCCTTGTCTACCCAGTTATACGCACCATGACGGTCTGAGTTTAAAATACCACCAAAATTTTGACCCAGTAGGTTTGCCAGAAGCAGAGGTACAACGAGTTAGGGCAATCTCAAAAAATGTCACTAGTGGCGTGACTGCCACCCACAACCACGCTTTTCGTTGTTTGGGGTTTTTCCCATCTAGATTTCCGTGGATTTTATAGCAACCGCCAGGTTGGTTAGGACGCTCTACGTGAGGACGTGCGACCTAGCCTCTCGCAGTGTTTCAAAATGCTCTAGTTGCTTGGCTTAGCGGCTTTTTAGCCATGACCAGCATTTTTCAATCCGGTTCAAGTCTGGTGAATAGGGTGGGTTTGTACCACACCTGACAACCTGCAGCCCGAACCAGTTGCTCAATACGTCCACCTTTATGAAAGGTGGCATTGTCAATCACCAGTTTCTGCCCTGGTCTCAAGGTGGTTTTCAAGCACGTTTCGTTCCCAAGTTTCAAATACCTCTCGATTACAATAGCATTCAATAGTGAAAGGTGCTAACAACTGTTGCCCACAAAGTGCAGCAATCATGTTGACTCGACCTTTTCTGCGACCGGACTAATGGTCATTAAAGCGCTCTCCAAATGGACTGTAACCATAGCCATAATCGAACCGATGAGCAATACCTGACTCCGAGGCATAAACAATCTGTTCATATCTTTTGGGTGGCTAGCTGTTCAACAAAGGCAAGGCGTAATTGTTCATCTGTTTCACGGTAGCCGTAAGTCTTTTTTTTCGTGTAAACCCAATTTTCTTCAAGGCACGTGATATTGTGCGTTCGCGAAGCGTCGGGCTTTGCCCGAATCGCTGATCTCTCCATCCCATAACTCAGCCATCTCCACCTGGGTTTTGTCACCATGGGTATAGGCATTGGCTCGAAACTTCTCCGAGTCAGTGATCTTGTTATTCAAGCCTCGGTGCTCCCTGACTTTGGCGCTGGTTGTCCCCCGTCTCAGCAATGGCCGTAACCACAAATTAATGGTGTTGCGGCTAATGTTAAAATACTCACTGGCTACGAGAGCGCTTCATGCCATTGAGTTCGATCGCCTGAATTACTTTTTGGCGCAGGTCTTCGCTGTAAGGAAAAGGCATGACAGAAATCGGACGATAAGTGGAAGGGCTTTTCGTTTTCTTTGTCCTAACTATGATGGCGACTGCTATAGCTCGAAACGGGCTGCTCCTACCACCAAAGAGTGTTGGACATAAAGTTTGGCATCCTCAACACTGCTTGCCACTGCATCGCTTGCTTCTTGCCGGAGTTTGTTTACCGTTCCTAATGACATGGTTTTCTCAAACAAGTCAGCGTCTTGATGCAATAGCGAGTGGGGGAAACCCCCAAGACCGCGCTGCATCGCTAGAGCACTTTGCACCTGGCGTTGACTATTGCGGTAAACGACCCTCAGTAGTGCCACCATTGCTACTACTCGTACTCCGTATCCACTCCTGTTGACCTCCTCTGGCAATTTAGCCCTGGTTGATCTCTGACATTGCCCACACTTCAACGAGTGTAAACGATGCTCGATCACGATCGGTTCAATCGGTGGAATCTCTACTATTTGGTGGCGATAGGGGTTTTGATCTTCGACCCTTAGTCTTTTCCCACAACAGGAGCATTTGCTTGGATGATGGTCAATGATCTGGTTACACCGCTCGATTGGATACAAGTCTCGACTATGCCCATCATGACCTGGTTGACCTCCTCGTTTTCTCTTACTTTTGTTTTTCTGTGGTTTTTTTTCCAGCCCTGGTGGGTCAAAGGAAGGAGGCGATGATGAGTTCTTTGATGTCCGTCGGGTTTTTTCTAATAGCTGTTGCTGAACTGCCGATATATCTGTGAGTTGTTTTTCTAAATTTTCAATTTGCTGCGCCATTCCCTCTACCAGTTTTTTGACACTGGCTGGAGTTTCTTCCCAATCTGACCAGGGGACTTGCTCGCTCATGTTTGGGCGCTGCTGTTCCATGTTCCTTACCGCACGCATATTCTCGCTACCATTTTTGGCGAGGGCTCTTCTACCCCCTGAACGCTTACTTTTTGTCACCCCTGAACGCTTACGAATGAACTAAAGTTTTATAACTCCGTTCTTGCTCTTGCAAGCGCAGGCGAGCTTGTTTAATATCAGCCTATGCTTGATGAATCGTCTTTTCATAAGTACCTTGTTGTTCTTTCAGACGAGACTGAGCTTGTTTTATTTCTAATTCAGTTCTGATGATAGTTTTCTGGGCTTCTTTGGCTGACTGTTCAACCTCTAAAAAGCGTTCTTTGGACAAAACCCCCTCTTCATAAGCTTGTTGGTAACGGGGAATTCTTTCTTCAGCACTTTCTAAACGAATGCTTTCTAATTCATAGGCAACCTTGCTAGAGTCTATCGCCCCTCGTGCCTGCTCTATTTGTGCCAATAGTTCTTGTTTTTGTAAACTGTAGGCGAACTTGAACGCTTCCAGATTCTGCCGTGCTTGCTCGACTTGCGCCTGTTTTTCCAACTCTTGAGCTTGGTTTTGTTGCTCCTGGGTACGCAGAGCCAGTATCAATTGGTTTTTGAGCACCTCTAATTGATTCAGGCGATTCTGTTGCCCTTCTAATTTTTTTTGTTCCTGCTGAAGTTCAGTGCTAACTAACTCTGATTCCAGTTCTAGTAAGGTTTGACCAGCCGTTACCAATTCCCCTTCTTTCACCTTAATTGCTGCTACCGTTCCTGCCACTGGAGCATCAAGTTTGATAGTTTCCCCCGTAGGTTCCAATCTTCCTCTGGCTTTTCCCGTCTCATCCACCTGAGCTAAGATCGCCCAAGGTAACGCAATACCGATAAATACTATCAAAAAATACAGTAATCCCCTTGTCCAAACCTGGGGTAATGTATCCAGCAGTTCCTTAGTAGCATAAGACCAGTCATGACCCTGGAGTGGTTGATCATTCCTAGGTTGAGACGTCGTTTCTTGGGTGAGTAACTCCTCATAGCGACGCTGATCTGGAATAGTTTGAGTAGGACTATGTCCATTTAATGTATGATGATTGTCAGCCATAGCAGTATTTTGGATTGTTGGCTAAAGGATGAAAAAAATTACGGTAAATTAACTCAGCTGAGGCAGGGCTGGGGAGGATCGAGCCTTGGGGATGTTGTTAAGGGTGTTGATCCCCCTAAATCCCCCTTAATAAGCTATGCATTAGTCACATCTTTCTTAACAATCCAGAGAGCTGATGGGACGTGAGGCAAGGTGGAATTACTTGATATTACTTAATCCATATCCGTGTTGAGTTTTTGTTCTTCCATTCAACCTCCATTGGGTACTTCATAATGTAATACAGAAGAATTCTGCATTTGGGGTAGCTTGGCGTACGCTATTACTTGCTGACGAACTCAGGGATGATCCAATGTTCGTGAGTAAACTGACAGAGCCACGAAAAATTCTCAACTCGGAGGGACTTAAATGAAAGCTTGGGCAGTAGAAGAGCTGCAAGATGCTGAATTAGGGGATGTACGTCGCAAAAAACGGTTGATGCGGATAGGAGCGCGATTTGGCAGCCCAACCGAATGCCAGTGTGCCGCAAGCTTCGGGAAACTTAGCTGCGACCCAGGCTGCCTATAAGTTTTGGCGCATCACCTTACATCAAACCGGAAGCGATCGCATCAGCTCACCAACGCCGTACATTAAAACGAGTAAAACTTGAGTCTATTGTCATGGCCATTCAAGACACAACAGAACTCAATTTCACTCATCATCCAGGGAAGAGGGGTATGGGTTACTTGGACAATGCTAAGGCAAGAGGCTTAAAAATTCACTCAGTATTTTGTAGTACAAGTAATGGTGTGCCTAATGGTGTATTACATCAACAAGTCTGGGCTAGGGATATCGCTGAGTTGGGTTCGAAGCATCAACGACACAAAAAACCCATCTCAGCAAAAAGAGAGCCAGCGTTGGTTAACTGCCTTGGATGCTACCCAGAGTCTGATTCGAGATCAAATTACCGTTGTCACAGTGGCTGTGCGCGTTGCTGACATCTATGAGTTGTTCATGCTGCCGCGCCGCCCTTCCTCGGAGTTTCTGATACGAGCGATGCACAACCGTACAGTCTTTCCCTACCTCTTTTGACCAACAACTCCAACGTCTTGAGCAAGCAATTGGAAAAGTAATGCCTTGTGGTCAGCTGACCTTAGAACTCAGACGAAATCCAGAACGCCTTGCCCGTCTTGCTACTAGACGCCTACGTACTACAACCATTGAGTTACAACCACCAGCTACTCATCCCGAACGGGAGCGCCTCCAACCAATCCGCCTACAGGTAATAAAAGCAGAAGAAGAAAACCCACCACCCGGTGTGGAACCAGTTCGTTGGTTACTCTTGACTACCTTAGAGGTTACTGGCTTTGAGGATGTGGTGCAATGTTTGCGTTGGTACTCTTATCGTTGGTTGATTGAACGCTATCATTATGTCCTCAAGAGCGGTTGTCGCCTCGAACAACTGCAACTGGAAACTGCCGACCGGATCCACCGAGCTTTAGCCACTTACACCATTGTGGCTTGGCGCTTGTTGTGGATGACTTACTTGGCTCTAACCCACCCTGATACTCCTGGGGATACGGTACTAGAAACCCATGAGTGGCAAGCGCTTTACTGCACTATTCATCAAACACCCTCCCCACCTGAGGTCCCCCCTAATTTGAGGACTTGTGTGCGTTGGATAGCCCAGTTGGGTGGTTTTTTGGCGCGCAATAGAGATGGTGAACCAGGGGTGAAAACCCTTTGGCAGGGTCTGCGACGACTGCATGATATCGCACAGACTTGGCTTCTACTTTCCCCCAAAACCACTTCTGGTGTCAAGTCCCATTATGTTAAGAAAGATGTGACTAATGCATAGCTTAATAAGGGGGACTTTACCGATTCCTCCCGACTCCCTGTTCCCTGTTCCCTGTTCCCTGTTCCCTATTCCCTGTTCCCTATTCCCTACTCCCTACTCCCTACTCCCTACTCCCTACTCCCTCCCCTATAACTGCTGCTGATTCAGATAGAAATAATGTCCTCGCTTTGCCATTAAGTCTTCGTGAGTACCGCTTTCAATCAATACCCCTCTATCGAGCACTAAAATCAGGTCAGCTTTGCTTACGGTAGAAAGACGATGAGCAATAACTAGGGTGGTGCGGTTTTTGAGAATAGTATTGAGATTGGTCTGAATAATCCGCTCCGATTCCGCATCCAGGTGGGAGGTGGCTTCATCGAAAATTAATAGGCGGGGATTTCCCAAGAGGGCGCGAGCAATGGCTAAACGCTGTCGCTGTCCCCCAGACAACATCCCTCCTCCCTCGCCAATCTCGGTTTCATAGCCCATGGGCAGTTTTTGGATAAATTCATCGGCACCGGCCAGTTTTGCTGCTGCCATAATTTCGTCTAAGCTAGCTGAGGGATAAGCCAGACCGATGTTTTCTCGAATTGTCCCTCCAAACAGAAAGGTATCTTGATCCACCACACCAATTTGCTGGCGCAAGGAGCCTAAGGAAAGACTGGTGATATCTTGCCCATCAATCAACACTTTCCCATCTGAGGGAAGATACAGCCCCAACATCAGCTTGGAAATAGTGGTTTTACCGGAACCACTGCGCCCCACTAGGGCGACCATTTGCCCTGGTTTTACCTCAAAACTAAGATTTTCCAAGACATTGGTATCACTTTCTGGGTGATAGCGGAAGGTGACCTGATCAAAGCGAATGTGACCGCGCAATTCAGGTAATGATTGCCGTGCTTGATGGACCAAATCTTCTTCTGGTTGGTAATCCAGCACATCATTGATGCGCTCCATGGCAATCACAACTTCCTGAAATTCATTCCACAGTACCGTTAGCCTTTGGAAAGGGGTAATCCTGGTTGACTGACAAAACTATTCAGCAGCATACTTGTACGTTTGTATTTTGAATTCCAGCCGATAAAATCGTTTCAGATGTTGTTTTCGCGAAGCTATCACCGGGTCAGGGTCTTGATTAGTTGTGAAACACACCCGTCGAATTAGTGTCCAGCCATTCTCTGGCATAGGCTTTGATCCACTCCCAACCAATCCGAAAGTAGCTGTTACCCCGCGCACCAGTGAGTATCGACCCACCGACGCTTACCCGTTTCTACAACCTCAACACCTTGAGCGGTGACGCAAACGAGTGGCTACGGCCAGGATAAACCACAACCGAGATAGGGCAGGCACTGAACGAATTTCAGACTTCTGCACATTCGCTCCCATTGGACTGGTCATCCAAAAAGTTTTCCTCAATATCAAACCGCAACCCATATTCTTGCGCATGTTTGGAGAGTGGTCTGTTCATCACTGATAATGGCCCATTATCACCATTGACATTGTTGCGACCTCAGACCAGATGAACCGGACCAAAAAGCGTGCTCCTTGTGCAGCCTGACGTTATGAAAGCACAGGGCAACTCCACGTAGAACATGGAAATCTTTAAGCTGAGACCAGCCTTTCCCGGCGAGCCTTATCCAACTGTCCTTTTTCAATCGAATCCGATAATGCCATCCCCATTGGCAGGTCATCGCTTTGATCAAATCAGTGTGGACAAAGCCACGGTCTGCAAGCAAAACCACCTTGACTCCCATAGGGCTTCCGTTCAAGGGCTTGTTGCAGTAGACGCTCGATAATCGTTGAATGAGACAGACGCACGCTTAATGTTCCATCACCCGCGCCTAGCACAGGTAAGGCCCGTGCTTGATGCACCACAACCAATCGCACCAGACAATACTGATCCGGTGAACAGTGACCTTTCCAAGCCTCAGATATATAGAGTCATCTTGTCCTACCGCCAAAGCTGCTTGAATCAATGGAATGTAGCAGCCGTTCGCGTAGCGTGGCCTTTTGGCCATGGATGTTAATCCGAGCATTGTAAAGCCAACGTTGTATCCGACGTTGCTTGCTTTGAGCATATTGGCCGAACCACGGGACGAACGGGAATCCAACGGGTCAAATTGACTTCTCCTGTTTGGATCAAGGCCACCACCATCCATAAACAGGTCGTCAGGTGACCCAGGTGAGCCCATTCATGGGGTTGACCCAACCAGGTCTTAAGGGCATTGATTAGACGGGAGTTTTTTTCACAGCATTCCTAGGATTTGAGTGGTATCTGTCTTTAGAATGCTGGCTCCCACTCACTTGCTGTCAATACCTGCTATCTCCCTCCTGATAAGCATTTGACCAATTTGTGCTTAACTTTTTGTCAGTCAACCAGGGGGTAATCACTTGACCCAGCAACATATTAAAAGCCACCAATTGCCCAATGGTGAGCTGATTTTGAATCACCAACCATGCCCCAAACCAGAGCAGTGCGGTAGTGGCTAACCCCTCGATCGTATTGCTGAAAATCTGGAGTCGATTGCTAATCACTTGCCCAGAAAAGTTAGTTTTAACTTCTTTATTTAATAACTCTTCCCAATGCCAGCGTACGGTTTGCTCAACTGCTGTGGATTTGACAGTGCGGACACCAGAAAGCACTTCAATCAGATAACTGCTTTCTTTTGCGATCGCATGAAATAATTAAACTAAGCCAATAGGTCACCCCATTAACTCGTCTTCAAAACCGTACGTGACACTTTCGCATCATACGGCTCCTCATTATAGGAACACACTGACATTGGTACCTCTAGAACGGATTCTCATCTAACTGTTTCGAGTTGACTTTGTTTCCGTGCTTAAAATCGTGACAATGAAGGTGTAGTAATTCCAGATTTTCATCCTTGTTACTTCCATCCAGTGCGCGCGGTATTATATGGTGCGTTTCCAACAAATCTCCATCCCTGAAGGTGAGACCACAATGAGCACATTTCCCTTTTTGTCTTTTCAAAAGTTTTACCTTTCTACTGGTTGCTTGAGGGTGTTTACTCAGTCTGGTGCTCCAGTAAATTAGGTCTCCATCATATGGGCTTTTAGTGTCTTTGACCTTTTTATACCGTAGGATTTTGGTCGAGGCATGTAAGGGCAGGTAGTTTTCCTTCCCGGTCATGAACATCCAATTGTCCTTTCCGATGGTTCCCCAATATTTCTTGATTACCCAGGTTATTGATTTCTTGGGGTGTCTCCTTTTTCCCCATCAAGGCGAGTTTTTTCCATAGCAGGTGTCCCAAGGTAGTGTTCGCGTAGCGTGGCCATAGGCCAAGGTTTCTTTACTACAGACTGAACTGTAGTAGTTACACCATCCTCGTATCATGGGTTTCAGTTGGCGTATTAATGCCTCCTGTGGGGCAGCTCTGTATTTATCTATGACTTTTGAGAGCTGCCTATAATGCTCTAGAACTTTTTCTTTTGACGGTTTGATGATGGTTTTAAACCCTTGTTTGGACTGGTTTTTACCTACTTTGTATTGACGAATATTGAATCCTAGGAAGTCAAATCCGTCAAAAGTGTGAGTAACCTTGGTCTTGTTTGGTTTTAATTCCAAACCCATGTCATTCAACCATTTGCTGATAATTTTTTGACATTCTTCTACCACGGTTTGGTCTTTGTGCATGATGACAAAATCATCCGCGTATCGGATTAGACTTAATGCTCTCCTATTCTTGGATTTATTTCCTTTCATAGTTTCTGCGAATTGTTTAATCCGTTCCTCCATTCCGTGAAGGGCTATGTTGGCCAAAAGAGGAGATATCACTCCACCTTGTGGGGTGCCCTTTTCTGTAGTAGAGAATATCCCTTTATCCATGACACCAGCTTTTAACCAAGACTTGATTAAGCGTCTGATGGATGGGTAAGTATTTAACTTACTCAGAAGTGCATCATGGTTGATTTTATCGAAACATTTGGCAATATCCGCATCTAGTACCCATTTGGGTTTTCTGCTGATATTTTTAAATGTTGCTTCAATGGCATCGTGACATGAGCGTCCTGGTCTGAATCCGTATGAATTAGGTTCAAAACGCGCTTCCCATTCGGGTTCTAATGCCTGTTTGGTTAGCGCCTGCAATGCGCGGTCGTACATGGTAGGGATTCCTAATGGGCGTTTTTCCTTTCTTCCGGGTTTGGGAATCCAGACCCGACGAGTAGGTTGTGCCTTTTTGGAGATTTTGAGTGAGTCTACTAAGGCGAGGCGTCTTCTTTGGTTAAGATGTTTGACCCCGTCTATTCCGGCAGTCTTTTTGCCCTTGTTCTCCTGTGTAACCCTACGCACCGCAATCATTTTTGCTGTCCAGGATTTCATCAGAGTTTTTTGCAGCTTTCTTATCGCGCGGACATCACCACGTTCAGAGGCTCGAAATATTCGCTTTTGCAACTTAAATAGAGTCTTTTCTAACTTTCGCCAGTTGACTTTATTCCATTCCACCGTCTGGAAGCCCAGGGTTTTAGACATATCTATTGGTACTTACAACTATTTCTTTTCCTACAACGTGAGTCCGTCAGCGTATCCTAGGCATTACCCTAGGCGTTGGCTTCTGACTCAATCTTCCCCCGGTACGACATACGGCTAACTACCTACTCAGAATATTCGACCTTTCTGAGAGTACATATCGGGGTTAATTCGTTCCTGATAACCATTCTATGGACTTTTAGGGTGGTACTTTTCACCGGGAATATTATGGGAAATCATTAATTGAGGGAAGAACCAATTAATCCTGTTCCATTGACTTTTTGTCTGTGGCGTGTCAATCCATTTCGCCACGTAATTCTAACGATGATTCAAACGTACCTTTCTCTCGTACCCATGAGTCCTCTGCCTGTTACTAACTTCCCCTGGATTGGTTCCGCTTCACTGTTCGACCCTTGCATTAATCCGTAAGTTCGTTATTTCTTATGAATCAGGGTAGGGCTGTCACTCGGATTTCACGAGGGATGGATTTTCACCATCATGGTTATCAAGTTGTCAAGGTTCAGTTTCCTGAGACCAGGCGGCTAATCCCCCAAAACCCTTGTAGGGTAAGGTTTATAGTCAACGAATCGCACCTTCCCGAGAAATTCGTTTTAAAAATGGTGTAGAAATCAACGCCAGCAGGAAAAAAGGTGGTAAAATCACTAAAATTAGCAGCGCCATCTTCCAACTGTACCAAAACATCAACCCCACATAGATAAAAACTGTTAGTAAATCTAGCAGGATAGATAACGCCTCACCCGTGAGAAACCGCTCAATTTTACGATTTTCCTGAATCCGGGAGGTAATATCACCCACAAAACGAGACTCAAAGAAACCTAAAGGTAATCGCAAGGTATGGCTGATAAACCCCACAATCAGTGCTAGGTCTACCTTATTCGCCGTGTGGTCAAGCAAATATTGCCGCAACCCGGTAATCGCCACCCGAAACAGAGTAAACATCAGCAATCCTAACCCCACAGCAGTTAGGGTGAGGGTGCTCCGTTGCACCACCACTCGGTCTAAAATTATCTGGGTAAATATCGGTGTAATCAGACCAAATATCTGGATCATCAGGGAAGCAATAAACACCTCCAGCAACACGAAACTGTGAGGTTTTACCAACTCAAAAAATTGCCAGAAAGACGTCTTACTCCTGGCTGCCTGACACAAGTGGCTCAAAGCACGCAATTACATGGTTTATGAGAAAAAGGGCAGAGTGTTATGCTGACGCTAGAGCCATTACACAACTAGCAATTTGAGCATGTCTTACTCTACCCAATTTCATGATCAACTAATGAGCTTTTTGCGTCAATACAGCCGCTACCGCGATCTGCGTCACATCAAAGCTCTAGCTTGGATGGTGAGCGCCTTAATCTGTAGTGGCCAGTTTTGCCAACCGGCCTGGGAGCCTTATGTCCCGAGTCGTGCCAAATTTGCCCAAAGTGTTGAACGCGCCTTGGCACCGCTTTTTGAGCAATACTCGCCATTTGTGTGAAGTCGCTGTATATTCCCCTAGTATTACTCGCCTTAAAAGATTGGCAGTCCCACCGTCTATATCTTGCCCTCGATACCACAGTCTTATGGAATCGCTACTGTATGATTCATCTATCGGTGGTCTGTTGTGGTCGCGCCGTACCATTCCTATGGCGGGTACTGGAACACAACAGCGCGGCAGTAGCCTTCGATACATATCGACCCTTGTTACGTCAAAGCCAGTGGCTATGAAGTCAACATCCTGATGTGATGTTGAAAGCCCATCGGGGCAAAGCAAACCACGATCTGATCAGTTGGTTACAAGCTAGCAATTGGCACTACTGCCTACGATTGCCCTGTGATGTACTGCTTCATGGTCCCCATCGCTATCCCGTTGAAGTCAGCTATCTGTGGCCACCATATGGAGTTGCTGTCTTTTATCGTAATGTTGGTCTATGGCAAGATGGAGTACATCGTTGTAATCTTGTATTAGCCAAGGTCAAAGGGGTCTTCGAGCCCTGGGCCGTTATTACCGATGAGCCTCCCACCTTACTTTCTTTGTGGCAATACGGTTTCCGTTTTAGGGTAGAGGAACTATTTTTAGATAGCAAATCCGGAGCCAAAGAAGCTCGAAGACTCTCGCATTCGCTCAGCTGTTGCACGCTTAGCGGCTTATGCCCGTGGCTGCCGTGGCCTTGCTTTACGCCACCACCCAAGGCATGGCTGTTCAATCTTGTTGGCTTACGGCGACAGGTAGATCCCCATTGGTTTCGAGGCCTCAGCTATCTCAAAATTGGTCTGCGTTGGCTCAAGGGCGTAGTCAATAAAGGTCGGCTACTTTTAACGCCAGTACCATTGTTGCCAATAGATCCACAACCATGCTTTGCTAGCCATAAAGCCAAGTCTGATTACTACGACCAGATCTGGTTTTCGCGCATCCGGTCATGGAGCGTGTAGAACCTGATCAGCCTAGTTTTCACATAGATGTGTCAGGCAGTCAGGCGCTATAGTTCCAAACCCCCCTGCTGCAACTTCTTAAATGGATCCAGAATTAAATCCATAATCCGACGCTGGCGGACAATTACTTCTGCGGTTGCAGTCTCCCCTGGGCGGAGAGCAATACATTCCTTTGGTGTGGGCATACAGGTTTTATTGAGTTTAATTTCTAGGTCATAAGTAGGCACTTTACCCTGCTCCGTTTCCGTCACCTTGGAGGTTGGGTAAATTTTGATTACCTTTCCTTCTACTACCCCATAGTCTTGGAAAGGATAAGCATCAAACTTCATTTTCACTGCCATTCCTTCCCGTAAGGAGCCACTTTCTGAAATAGCGATCTGCGCCCGCAGGGAAAGGAAAGACCCCTGTGGGGCAATCTCGACTATAGTATCTCCAGGTTGCACCACAGCCCCGGCACTTTTGATTGGGGACTGAAACACGATTCCCTCGATCGGAGCAGCTAACATCCTTTGATTTAACTGAAATTCCAAGGATTTAATCTGACTTTTAGTCTGAGATAGTTCCGCTTGGAGGGTAGTAATTTGGGTTTCTATATTTTTCAGTTGTTCCTCACTTTTTAGTAACGCCAGTTTACCAGAATGAACGTAACCGTTCAGGGGGGTAGAAGTGGGATAGCCAAAAATTGCCACCAAACTATGGTATAGCAGTCGCCATCATAGTTAGGACAAAGAAAACGAAAAGCCCTTCCACTTATCGTCCGATTTCTGTCATGCCTTTTCCTTACAGCGAAGACCTGCGCCAAAAAGTAATTCAGGCGATCGAACTC
>NZ_JAAHHZ010000147.1:0-13783 GCF_010672005.1 Moorena sp. SIO4A5
CTATGAAGTAATCATTGGCATCTTTGACGAAATAGATGGAGAAAGCACCGTCGATGTCAGGATTGGCAGTACCGTCTTTCCCACAATCACTCTTAATAATCCTTCCTCTACTGCTAGCGGTATCCCCGAAGCCTCCACTTTCGTCCCTTTGCAGATTAGCTCCAGCACGTTTATCCGTAATGGAGACCTGATCGAGGTTAAAGGTACTACTGATGGTGATGAATTCATCCGATTTGACTATATGGAGTTCAACCTGACCAACGAACTCCCGGTAGCAGTAGATGATACCGCCACAACCACTGAAGATACAACCGTTAAGATTAACGTCTTAGATAATGACAGCGATACTGAGGGAGACAGCACTCTAACTGTTATTAGTGATCCCAGTAATGGTAGTGCAGTAGTAGATGACAATGGTACTCCTGATGATCTAACCGATGATTTTATTACTTACACTCCGAATCCCGACTACAATGGACTGGATAGTTTTACTTATCAGTTAAACGATGGCGTTAACCCTGCTGACACCGCTACCGTTAACATTACTGTTACTCCTGTAAATGATGCACCAGATGGTACTGCTGTGGTTAACAATAACGGTACCTTGGATAATACTAATGATGACGTTATTACTGATACTCCTGATCCAGATTTCAGTGGGAATGATAGCTTGATCGATCAGGTATCTGATGGCAACGGCGGCCTTGATACAGCGATCGATCAGGTATCTGATGGCAACGGCAACCAAAATACAGCGACTGTTGATATTACTGTTAACTCGATCCCTACCTTTGTTCCTTCGACTCTGACTCAGAACCCTAACAATACTTTTACTATCACTAGTGACACCACTGGCAACGCTCAACTCCTATTCTCCTTTATTAGTCGAAACGCTACTAATGTCAATGAAATTGGAGTTTTTGTCACCGATGATGACCAAGGTACAGTTAATGGTATTGCTCCTGGTCAAGAAGGGTATGTGGAAGCGGCTCTATCTAATGCTCAGACTATTTTCTCTGTGCTGCTGAATCCTGAAGATAGTGGTCAAACTACTCGTCTGATTAACAATTTTGATGTAGGAGATCAATTAGGATTTTACCTAGTACAAAATAGCACGAAAGAGGCAGTGCTAGCAGGACAAAATGCTTCTGTATTCTTCGGTGATGCTTCCTTCAATAGCGATGGTTTAGACCATATCCAAAGCGAGACTAATAGTGACGGTGTCTTGACTTTAAACTTTGAAGATGCTGATGATCAAGACTTTGATGATTTAGTGGTAACGGTTCAAGACGCTTCGGCTTTGACTCCGATTGTGGGGACAGGGAATCCTCAGATTCAAGGGCAAGTGGAGCTACTGGATTTAACCGATGTGACTGGAACAGTAACACCTGAGATTGTGGTTAGTAGTCAAGCTGTGTTTGAGAATAGCTTTGGCTTTTATCAGGTTGATGATGCTAGTGGTAAAATTGGCAATCTCAATCCCGGTGATGCGGGTTATGCAGAGCTTGCAATCTCCAACCAGGTCGATTTAGCCAGTGGGCTATCCGGTGGAGTATTGTTAGCTCCGTTCCTAATTGCTAATGGCACTGTTGAAGAGTTCTTGACTCAGAATCCTACGAATCAGCAGGGTTCGGGTCTGAATGCTTACTTTAGTTTCTTGAGCGCTAACCCTGATCAATTTGATCACGTCCGCCTACTAGGGGACAATCGGTTTAGCTTCGAGGATACCTTTGGTGGTGGTGATTTAGACTATGATGACTTGGTAGTAGAGGTTATTTTCTGAATTTAATCGGGAGTCGGAACCCACCCCTAACCCCTCCCAGGAGGGGAACGGGAGTCGGGAATCGGGAATCGGGAATCGGGAATCGGAATTGGGTTGTTGGTAGAACAGGCAAGATGCCTGTGCCACACAACTTCCTGTTCCCTGTTCCCTGTTCCCTGTTCCCTGTTCCCTGTTCCCTGTTCCCTGTTCCCTAAGATGGATTCTGCCATCCTTCCACAATCGCCATGCCCACATTCACATAAGGATTATCCAATAATTCTTTAAGGGCTTCTTTCCCACCACTTTCTAAGGCACTAAGCAACCGTTGTTTAGTACTTGCTGGAATCGCAATATTCACAAACGCTGTCTTTTCTAAATCCGTGGCATTGGGGTTACTTTGCTCTAATTGTTTTAATAATTGTTGGATTTCGGCGGCGGCTTCGCTTAGGGTTTGGTTTTTCTCCGGGGCATAATTGTGTTTAGTTTGACTACCAATTTCTTGATTAACCTCACTTTGAGTCCCATCGACAAAGTTATTTTGAGACTGAGATCGATCGTATTGAAACTGATACTTGGAATGATAGTTGGAGTGATTAGAGTCTGAGGTTGATTCACTCATAGCGTTGTTTTCAACAGTGATAAGTCGGCTGGCTTGTAGTCTAGCAATTTCGATCAGGTCTTGGTAATGCTTCTGGTAAAGGGCAAGCACGCCATGGTTGTTGGTGGTTTGGGTTAGCTCTTGACGAGAATTAAACCGCTGGATGAACTGGTCACTGACGACATGGTCTTTGGTTTCCGCAGCCGATTGAATCAGGACTTCCCGTAATACCAGAGCTTGGTTAACCTCCAACAGGGTGGCCAGCAGCAGGTAGACACCGCGAAATCGGGGGTCACTCAAATGCTCGTGCTGACGTTCTCGATTCTCCGTTTTCAGGAAGGTCTGGACGATAAAGTATTCCTGGATTTTATCGTGACGAAATTTCCATTCTCGATAGGTACGACCAAACCCATCCTTCTGCTGACGAGTCAATACCATTTTATACCGTTCCATACACTGCAACTCATCCAAACAGTCGTTTTCTGGGATGGTAATTTGATCATGGAGGCGCATCTGATAGACCGTTTCAGCAAATTCAGCGAGGGGAAAGGGACAAAGGTGAATCTGTTGATAGTCCTCTGCCATGATCTCATACTGCTGCTGTTGCAAGTTGAGCAAATCCGGGTGTTTGCCCTGGGCCAACAGTTGCGCCACCAAGGTCAAATCCATGGGATTGGACAGAAACCGACGTACTGCGGCTAACTCCTGTTTCGATTGGGTTTGGTGGAGTTGGCTGGCCAGATAGTCGTCACAGGCTTGCTCGTACTCCACACCCGATACCGGGACATCCTCCGGCAAAATCCCTTGGCGAGAGGTGAGGAAATCGGCAATTTGCTGGCGCTTCAGGGGTTGCAGCACGTAGGTTTTGGCCGTCGCTGGGGGTGTCCATTCCAAGGGTTGGGTGGTGAGGATAATATGCCCCTGGACGTGATGCTCCACAAAGGTATTAATGGTAGCCCTGGTGTCTGGGCTGACTTCATTGAGTCCGTCAATGCAGATATCTAGGGTATTGTAGTTAATCAGGCTTTGTAGGAATTTAGGGTCATGGGCAGCGATGGGCAATTTAGCTTGAATCGCTTCCAGCACACCACCGGCACATTGGCTGGCTGGCAAGTACACCGCCAGCCGCCCCGAGGTTTTGACTAAATTCCGGAGAAACATGGATTTGCCCAATCCCGATTCCCCGACCAGAACCACGGGAGACTGGAGTTGGGCAATGGCAGTTTGAATCGGTTGGGTATGGGTGGCTCGTGTAATTTTAACGTGAGACTCGGGAAAGTAAGCCTGGGGATCGAAGCTATCTAAGCTAGCATCGGCCACCAGCACCTTACGGAAGGGAGCGAGTAATCGGTAGCGCAACCACGGAATCCAGGTCAGAGCGATGCTGATATAGCCTAAGCCCACAATGGTGCGAAATTTCCAGTCCCAGATTAGGCCTTGGACTTGCAGAGAACGAGGATAAATGATGATCAGCAACAACCAGCCACTGACATGGACTAGCCAAACCTGAAACCCAATCAGAAACCAGTGCTTTCCTTCTAAGGCAATAATTTTGGCATTGACGGCGGCAGCAAGTTGGGAGTCTATAGACTTAAGATTTTTGTAGTGTTTCTTGAGCAGATCCATATCTGCTTGCTTCCAGTTCACCTTGTTAACAACTATGGCAATCTGCCTTTCTAAGTCTTTGCGCAGTTTAGACAGAGGTTGGGTATCTTCCCAGATGTCGGCAAATAGGTTGAGAACGTCCAACCCTTCTTGGTGATTGATGACCCGAATTTCATGGGGATATTTCTCAGGTGAGCCCAGCCACTTGATTAAGAGCAGTGAGTCTTTTTCCCCACCACTGAGGAAATAGGCCAGAAAACGTAAGCTTGGTGCTTCTCTTTGGTACCGGTAAACTTCATTCAATACATAAAGTAAGTTTTTTACCTCAAATGATCCCATCCGCTCCAGAGCTTTTGTTGCACTATCACGGACATAACTCTCTGAGTCGGTTAAAAGTTTGGCGATTTGGGGAGCGTACTGAGATGGTGCTGCTCCCATCTCACCCAGAGCATATGCCGCAGAATGGACATTCCAATCTGATTCGGTTAAAAGTTCTAGGATTTGGGGAGCTATCTCAGATGGTGCTACTCCCATCCGCGCCAGAACGTATACCGCCCTAGCACGGACACGGTCATCTGAGTCGGTTAAAAGTTTGGCGATTTGGGGAGTGTACTTATAGGCCGCTGCTCCCATCTCACCCAGAGCCGATGCCGCCCTATGAGGAATATGGTTATCTGAGTCGGTTAAAAGTGGAATGATTTGGGGAGCGTACTCAGAGGCGGCTGCTCCCATGTTCCCCAGAGCCGATGCCGCACTATTACGGACCTTCCAATCTGAGTCGGTTAAAAGTTTGGCAATTTGGGGAGCGTACTCAGAGGCGGCTGCTCCCATGTTCCCCAGAGCATATGCCGCACTAGAACGGACATGACTATCTGAGTGGGTTAAAAGTTTCGCAATTTGGGGAGCGTACTCAGAGACGGCTGCTCCCATCTGACCCAGAGCCGATACCGCATGATAACGGACATCACTATCTGAGTGGGTTAAAAGTTCAACGACTTGGGTAGCGTACTTAGAGGCAGCTGCTCCCATCTGACCCAGAGCCCATCCCGCACTATAACCGACACTCGAATCTTCGTCGGTTAAAAGTGGAAGGATTTGAGAAGCGTAGTCTTTAGCTACTCCCATCTGACCCAGAGCCGATACCGCACTAGCAAGGACATCACTATCACTATCTGAGCCGGTTAAACGTTCAACGATTTCGGGAGCGTAGTCTTTAGCTACTCCCATCTGCCCGAGAGCTTTTGCGGCACTATAACTGACATTACCATCTGAGTTGATTAAAAGTTTGGCAATTTTGGGAATGTACTCAGAGGCGGTTGCTCCCATCTTCCCCAGAGCCAATACCGCACTATCATGGATATCACTATTTTCGTCGGTTAACAGTTCAGCAATTTGCGGAGCATACTTATAGGCCGCTGGTCCTATCTCACCGAGAGCTTCTGCTGCACTAGCACGGACTCTGGACTGAACCAACTTTCTCTCATTCTCGGTCTGATCCTTACTCTCATGCTTATAGGCCAATAACTCTGCAATCTGCTCAATTCTCTCGTTAGGAATCTCAAGGGGGTGCTTGAGTTGATCTAATTTATACCTAGACAATTTGTCCAAAGCTTTAACCCATACCTCAGGGTCGGGGTCATCCAGTGCTGCCACAATCCCCTTGAGCTGCCACGATTTTGGCTCAGGGTGTGATTCGTGAGAGTAAACGCATGGGTTAGCGTGACTCCCGTTAACAATCAAAAATACTGCTACTAGCAGTGCTAACAAACAACATAGGCACTGGGTAACAATAGTCTTAACGGTAGGGAAAAGCTTTGGGCGGTTGGCATCGCCTCTATGGGGCATGGTGATAGTTTCCCACGGAGTTAGTAAGGTCAATATATGAAAATGTTGGCGCTAGACCCTAAGTCCAGCAAGCCTTTGACACTACGATGCTCCCCGAAGGTTAGTTTTAATTATACCAATTTTAGTGACTATTATATAGAACAGGGAATCGGGAGTCGGGAATCGGGAGTCGGGAATTGGGAATCGGGAATCGGGAGTCGGGAGTCGGGAGTCGGGAGTCGGGAATCGGGAATCGCGAGTGTGGGAAGCATGGAGTTTATGGGAGGTGTGGGAAGTGTCCCCCCCTTGTTAAGGGGGGTTAGGGGGGATCCCCACCTATTTGACCTCGTGGCTGGAATTAGGTTCTTGGTAGAACAGGCATCTTGCCTGTGATCAATATTTTCCTCACAGCATCGAAGCCTATTCTACACAACTACTCCCGATTCCCGATTCCCGATTCCCCATTCCCTATGTCACAGGCAAGATGCCTGTGCCACACAACTATTCCCTATGTCACAGGCAAGATGCCTGTGCCACACAACTGCCTGTGCTACGGAATTACTCCGTGATCAAGAAAAATTAGAAACTTGGCACCAGGCATCAAGGCTTTCAGAGCCTGCACATAGCCCTTAGCATCAGCAGGGTTGTCGAACCGAGCGAAAACCATTGGTGGCATGGGTGGTAACAACCTCACCATCACCCATGGGTATAGGCGTCTATGGGACATAAAATTAAGTTATCTCCTGTAAGGGGGACCAAGAGCCAGCCTGCAGCCTGCGAAAACTCTTAGGCTGGCTCTTCCCATGGACTTTATTTTGTCCACATTTTTAGTTTACCACAAAAAATATTATATCATAGCATATTTTTAAGATTTTGTAACAAACTTTTTTTGAGGGAGTAGGGAGTAGGGAGCAGGGAGCAGGGAGCAGGGAGCAGGGAGTGTGGTAAGTGTGGTAAACAGGGTGAGTGTTCCCCCCGCTGTTTTGGGGGGTTAGGGGGGATCCCCAGTTGGGGTTTCGCTATTTTCAGCTGAAACAGGCAAGATGCCTGTTCCACAACCCTAAATCTTCTCCGTTCCCGATTCCCGATTCCCGATTCCCGATTCCCGATTCCCGATTGCCTACTCCCTACTCCCTACTCCCTTATTTAGCAGAAATAGAAAATTACTACTATAAAGACTTGATAAACTTAACCGAATACTAGTGACATTAACCAAAACTCATGACATCAATGAGTAAGGTATTTTTTGGAGAGCAAGGGAAGAGCAGGTATGGCAAAGCTCTTTCCTTTTTCTAGGGGATATTACGGGATAAATTTTTTCTAGCGATCGCTTCATTGTAATTAAGATTTTTATTTAAAAATATAAACAAGACGAAGGCAATAAATACTTAATAACCTTTCGGATCCAAGAATATTTTTAATTAAGATAAGAGCATCCTTAAAACTGTCTTATGGCATCTGACATTTTGCCATAAATCTGGAAAATAAATCCGGATATCTGGAGGTAAGTAGGTATTTATTTATTGGTAGATCATTAGATAAGCATTCAGCGTTGTGCTATCCACTATATGCTATCAGCTATTAATGATAAGTTCAACAGCAATTTTGCTATGACCTGGATGTAACGCCAGGGTCACCCGTAAAAACAAACCTATGGACTTATTCTCTTGATATCAAAGGCTATCAGCTATCAGCTGACCGCTGCTGAGGGCACCTCAAGTAGCGTGGCCAAAGGCCTTTAGCTAATAGCTGTTGGCGTAGCCTGCGCGTAGCGCATATGCTTACCATCATTGTCAACGTTAAGTGCCCACAGCCTTAGCAACCGAGGAGTTTTTTAAGACGAAATATTATGGCAAGATTTGAATTTGAAGACCCCCGCTTTACTCTAACTAATTTTACAGAGGAAAATAATACCGATGCATCAGGTGGAATAGTAATCCATTTACCTAATAGGAATAGTCAGGGCAGTGCTACGACTACAAATACAATCTTAGATTTGCCCAGTGGCACTTACGAGGTTATCTTAAACGTTGCTGATGAGACAGACGGGAATAGCCAATTCGATGTCACTATTGGTGATGAGACGTTTTCATTCACTCTCAATGATCCCAATCCTGGTGCTGGTACTTTACCTGATGCTGAGACTTTCAAGAATATAACCGTTACTGAAAGCATATTTATTGCCGAGGGCACTCAAATCACCATTAACGGGCAAAGTGACGAGAATGAATTTCTTCGACTTGACTATATTGACTTCAACCTGATTAATGAAGCTCCTGTTGCAGTAAATGACACTGTTAGTAATGATGGCAATCCCGAAGTTACCATTAATGTCTTAGCTAATGACACTGATGCTGAAGATGATGCCTTGACTGTGGTCATTGACGCTCAGGGCGGTAATGGCACAGCAGTAGTCAATCCAGATAACACCATTACCTATACGCCAAATGCGGACTTCACTGGGCCTGATACCTTCACCTACCAAGTCAGTGATGGTGTCAATGAAGTTACAGCTATCGTTAACGTTGATGTCACTGCTGTTAATCAACCTCCAGTACCCACCGAGGATACTGTTACTATTGCCGTAAACAATGCAGTTAATATCAATGTCCTAGCTAATGACACTGATGCTGAAGATGATGCCTTGACTGTGGTCATTGACGCTCAGGGCGGTAATGGCACAGCAGTAGTCAATCCAGATAACACCATTACCTATACGCCAAATGCGGACTTCACTGGCACTGATACCTTCACTTATCAGCTCAGTGATGGTGTCAATGAAGTTACAACTACCGTTAGTGTTGATGTCATTGCTAATGAAGCTCCAGTACCGGTAGAGGATACTGCGACCACTGCACCAAACACTGCAGTTACTATCGATGTCCTAGCTAATGACTCTGATCCTGAAGGGGATGCTCTGACTGTAACCCTTGACCAGCAGAGTGCTAATGGTACGGCAGAAGTCAATCAAGATGGTACCATTACCTATACGCCAAATGCGGACTTCACTGGCCCTGATAGCTTCACCTACCAGATAGATGATGGCATCAATGATCCAGTCACAGCTACCGTTAACGTTAATGTCACTGCTGCTAATCAAGCTCCAGTAGTGACAGGCGGTAACAATACTGCTACCACTGAGCCAAACACTGAAGTTACCATTGATGTTCTAGCTAATTACTCTGATCCTGATGGAGATCCGCTAACCTTTACCATTGTCACGGATCCAACCAACGGTACGGCAGCAGTCAATGATAATGGCACTCCGGATAATCGCACAGATGACTTTATTATCTATACGCCCAATGCCGACTTCACTGGCACTGATAGCTTGACTGTCGAGGTAAGCGATGGCAATGGCGGTAGTAGCACAGCCACTATTGACATCACCATTGAAGAGAGTACTCCTGTCGGTCCGGTATCCTCGACTCTGACTCAGAATGCCAATAATACTTTCACGATTACCGGCGACACGGCTGGAACATCCCAACTCCAATTCACTCTTACAGGTCGCGAGGCTGGTGAGGTCAGTGAAATTGGAGTATTTGCTGTTGATAGTGCCGAAGGTACAATCAATGGCATTGCCCCTGGTCAGAGTGGTTATGTACAAGCTGCTCTATCTCAGGCTAAGACAATTTTCTCTGTTCTCCCTGACGGTTTAGGTAGTGCTCAACCCACCCGCATCATCGACAATTTTGACGTCAACGATAACCTGGTATTCTACGTAATCCAAGGTGGCTCTAAAGATGGGGTGCTAGGGGGACAGGATCCTACCTCCAACGTATTCTTTAGTGGTGCTTCATTTAATAGCGATGGTCAGAACCATGTACAGGTCACTGACAATGGCAATGGTTCGTTAACCTTGGGCTTTGAAGATGGCAATGACTTCGACTACAATGATGCCACTGTAGTTGTCTCAGACGGTTCAGGTTCGACTCCGCCAGTGGGAGTAGGCACTACCCAGATTCAAGGGCAACGGGAACTGCTGGATTTGAGGGACGTGACTGGTACAGTTACTGGTAGTCTTGTGGTCAACAGTGAAGCTTCTTTCAATAATACCGTTGGCTGGTATCGGATTGATGATGAAAGTGGCACAGTTAACGGTATTAGTGTTGGTAATGCTGGTTATGCACAAGCTGCACTATCCAATCGGGTAGACTTAAGTGCTGGAGTATCCGGTGGGGTAATACTGGCTCCATTCCTGATTTCCGATGGTACAGTAGCGGAGTTCCTAGCTGATAATCCTTCTAATGCAGATCAAGAGGATTCCGACCTGAATGCCTTCTTTGCTTTCGTGGGGGCTAACCCAGATGGAGTTGACCACGTTCGCCTGCTAGGGGATAACACCTTTGGTTTCGAGGATCTGTTTGGTGGTGGTGACCAAGACTACAACGATGTGGTAGCACAGGTTAACTTAACTGTTGTCTAAGTGTTGTCTAAGTAGAGTGTGTTAGTAACGCACCCTACAATTACTCCTACAATTACTCAAGCAGATATAGCTTACAAGCCTCAGGATCAGCTGAGGTTTTTTTTGTTTCATCCCATATTTTCACTGTTAAAATTAAAAAGCAAATAGCACTATAGCAATTGCAATCCTATCTATATGAACTCCTATCGTCGATTTAACCTAACCTTGGCAGCAGTTACCTTTCCCAGTTTATTTGGGTTTGGCTTATTGAACGCTGCTGTTGACCCTTACGGAGTTATAAATAGCCCAGAGTTACCCGGTCTAAATCAGTTAAAACCTGAACAATTTAACCATGTTAGACTATTCAAGGCTATAGATGTTATTCGTAATGAACCCAAAATCGTTTTGTTAGGTTCATCACGAACTGACCTGGGACTTAACCCAAACCACCCAGGACTGGAACCAGGAAAGTCCGGATACAATTTGGCACTAGTTGGTCCAAATATGTATGAAGTTAAACGTTATTTTGACCATGCTCTAACTAATCAACCGGATTTAAAAACCGTTGTGATTGGTATTGACTTTTTCATGTTCAATGACTTGAAAACTAATGCTCCAGATTTTAAGGAAAGTCTTATTAATCAAGAAACTATTCCCCTGCAAGAGTTGATTAATTCGACCCTATCCCTAAACGCGCTTAATGCTAGTAGAGCCACTCTAAGTTCTAGTATCAATTCAAAGGCTTACTTTCTCTATGATGCCAATGGTAGGCGTTTTATTTATAACAATAAGCCCAAGAAACCTTTACCAGCAGGGTTTCAGGAGATGCTCAAGGGCTTAATGACAAGTGAGGGCTATTATAAAGAATATCGACTTTCCGCTAGTTTTTTGAATGATCTTCAAGACATTGTCGATACCTGTAAGGAAAAAGGGATAGAGCTAAAAGTATTTATATCACCATCCCATGCTACTCAATGGGAAAGTCTTCGGGTTACCAGACTGTGGCCAGTGTTTGAAGAATGGAAACGTCGGTTAGTGGAGATTACACCAGTGTGGGATTTCTCTGGCTATAACAGCATTACCACAGAAGCGATTAGCGAAGAGATGAAAAACTATTGGGATAGCTCTCATTATCGCGAAGAAGTAGGTGATCTAATCCTGAATCGCCTATTCAGTTATCAAGCTCACACTGTTCCAGAGGATTTTGGTGTTCTAATTACACCAGACAATGTTGAATCCCACCTCGGTAAAGTTAGGAATGAGCGGGAGTCATGGGCAGAGACTAATGGTGATCTAGTAAAGTTAGTGGAAGATTTAAACCAAAAATCTGAGATAGCCAGTAAGTAAGTTTCCTATACTTGGTGTGGTTTGGTAAGCATTCAGCTTGTAGGGTGGGCAAAAACATTTTGGTTAAAATGAGTCTTCTAGATAAGATAACTTTGCCCACCCTACTTTAATTGGTATTTTTTTTACACGCAAGTAGCCAAAAAATAAAAGACCAGATTTTAGCTTGTAGGGTGGGCAAAAACATTTTGGTTAAAATGAGTCTTCTAGATAAGATAACTTTGCCCACCCTACTTTAATTGGTATTTTTTTTACACGCAAGTAGCCAAAAAATAAAAGACCAGATTTTAGCTTGTAGGGTGGGCAAAAACATTTTGGTTAAAATGAGTCTTCTAGATAAGATAACTTTGCCCACCCTACTTTAATTGGTATTTTTTTTACACGCAAGTCCCTAAGCTGAATGCTTAGCCGAAAGATTCAAGAGCTTCCCCTGGGCTGATTCTAGAATCGCGTCTCGGATGAAGAAACTTGCTTGGATAATCTCTATTCCAATTAATTCTCCTGCTTCATTGAGTTCGGCGGTAATGTTAGGACTAATTTCGACACTACCTGCTTCTGGTTCATCAGACAGGGTAAGGTGAAGGATATCCTCTTGTTCAAAGTATGTCATCTTGGCCTTATTAATTAATGGTATAGCGGTTTTCAATTATGTGAGGTACATTTGGGTTTTAGGGAACAGGGAATAGGGAATAGGGAATAGGGAACAAGTAAGCAAGTAACAGGCAACACGTAAAAATAAAAAAATATGTGTACATCATTAGGCTGGAAAACGCTATAAATCTCCCAGTTCTTAATTTGATTGCGGAAAGTGACAGAACAGGGATTATACCATGTTCAGATAATCATTTATAAAAAAAAACATAGCTGACTTTTCGGAGGTAATTTCCCTCGTCATCCCCTGTTCCCAGATCCGCTGTTCCCTGTTCCCTATTACCTACTTTTATAAGTTTTCAACCGAACATGATATAGTATCTATTTTCCAGTCAATTGACCAATTTGTTTCAAATCGACATTGCCACCACTGATAATGACACCAATCCGAGCATTGGGCATTTTAATAATCCCTTCAAGTAGGGCAGCAGCAGCTAAGGCACCAGTGGGCTCAACTACAATTTTTAGCCGTTCCCAGAGGAAAAACATGGTACGGATAATCGCAGCTTCCGATACAGTTACCATGTCATCAACGTAATGAAGGACTAGGGGAAAGGTAAGTTTGCCGAGGCTGGGAGTTCTGGCTCCGTCAGCAATAGTGTTGGGATTGTCAACAGTTTGGAGGATTTTGCTATGGAAGGAACGGGTGGCATCATCGGCCTGTGCTGGTTCTACACCAATCACACGGCAATTAGGACATAGGGTTTTGGTTGCGATCGCACATCCTGAGAGTAAGCCACCACCACCACAACACACCAGTAACAGATCCAGTGGACCGACTTGTTCTAGGAGTTCTTTGGCAGTAGTACCTTGTCCAGCAATAATGTGGGGGTGATCGTAGGGAGGAATGATGGTGAGTTTGCGATCGCGTGATAACTCTTCGGCTAATGCTTCCCGTCTCAATTCAGCGCGATCATATAAAATTACTTCAGCACCATAGCCACGGGTAGCGGCTTGCTTGACCGCTGGGGCATCTTTGGGCATCACTACAGTGGTGGGGATACCGAGGATAGTGCCAGATAATGCGATCGCTTGGCCATGATTACCAGAAGAAAAGGTGAGAACCCCTCGCTGTTTTTGTGCTTCAGATAGTTGTGACAGAGCGTTATAAGCCCCTCGAAACTTAAAGGCACCAATACGTTGGAAGTTTTCGCATTTGAAGAAGACTTGAGCGTTGGTGAGCTGGTTGACCGTTCTGGAGGTATGGACTGGGGTTTGATGGGCATTGCCCGATAGGCGTTTGGCGGCAGCTTCTATGTCAGTGTAGGTTACGGGTAATGCTTGCAGTTCCATAGCAGTAGGGAGTCGGGAATCGGGAATCGGGAGTCGGGAGTCGGGAGTCGGGGAGTCGGGAGTCGGGAGTCGGGAGTCGGGAGTCGGGGAGTCGGGAGTCAGGGTAAGAAACTTGAATATACCTGATCAGTATAAGAAACAGGCTTACTGAATTCTTAATTCTAAATTCTAAGAGGATGTCTGAAAAGTCAAAATAAATGCGATCGCGAAGGGGCATCTCTTTGGCATGATCGCCTGAAGGGCGCACTTCGTGGTCTGGCTAAAGCCAGGGCTCTGCGTACGCTTCATTTAAGAGAAG